>DMCG01000043.1 GCA_003445855.1 Spartobacteria bacterium
ACCCATATTCTTCCCGGATGTTCTTCGACCATCATTTTTGCAATGTAGAGTCCAAGTCCTATGCCGCGACGATCTTGCCTATTTATCTGTGAGAAACGCTCGAAGATGGTTTTAATCTTCTCCGGGGCGATTCCCTCTCCGGTATCGCTCACTGAAACTTGCACCTCTTTACCTCCAGTGCTGGTTCTCGTGCAGCTAACACAAATTTGACCTTTAGCCGGTGTGAATTTAATGGCGTTTCCGATCAGATTTGACAACACCTGCATGACGCGGCTTCGGTCGCATACAACGTAGCGACACACGTCTTCAGGCTTTGCGCTCAAGGTTATTTCTTTGGAAGCGGCATCTCCTTTGAATTGCTCTACGGCTTCTTTAATGATTGCGCAAACGTCATGCTCCTCGTAGTGGAGTGTTAATTTGCCTACGGCTATTCTTTCGATGTCTAACAAATCTTCAATTAGCCGGAGCATTTCGCCAGCGCTTCTATTTATTGACGAGGCGAGCTCTTTTACATCCTTCGGCGCTTCTAACAGATTCTGTGCTGCCATTGATATGTGATTGAGGGGGTTCCTTAAATCATGGCTTACGATAGCGAGGAATTCTTCCCTTGTCGTAAGAGTCGCCTTAGTTTCTTGGTGGCTCTCTTGTTCCTGGGATAATAATTCAGCGGAAGACTTGGCGGATGCCTGATATTGGCTCCGTTCCTTTTCTGTAGCAGCATCAGCTCGGAGTCGTTCGGCTTTGATTGCTTCGTCCGTAATTTCTCTTTCTAGGCGTAGTCTTTCATCTCTTTCAGCTTGGCGTTCTGCGGGGCTCCGTCCCATATCCGCTCTCCCTAGATCACGAGAAGCGTCTGAATCGCTTCGACTTTGCAATTTGGCCTCGTCTGCTTCTACTCGTCCAGCCTCCCGGTCAAAGTCCGCTTGATGCTCAGAAGCCAAATCTGAGTCACGTAGCGTCTCGTCACTCTTTTCGGGAGTTTTCTCTTTCTCGGGTGGCATTTACTTTACGTATGATCCTGCGAGAGGAAGGTGGATTATGCTGATAATTTGTCAGTTTGTCCAGCGCATTATACGCATTATACGACAGAAGCCGCAAGATTACAAAATCAATACACTACCGCACCGGCGGCGTCACCTTTGAATCCGAGCTGGACTTTGGAACTCGCTAAGTGGGACAACATCAGCGCGAAGCCTCATCGCCATCGAAACCCTCCTGCCGAATCCCCGAATACTAGGTACTCAGGCGAAACGATCGAATCGTTCGACGGCAACTCGTGGCGTCAAGAGTGCGGCGCCGGATTAAAAAAGGCTTCCTCACACGTTGCTGCCGCTCCACTTCAGTTTTTGACGAACGACACTGAAGAACGACGTGCCCGGCATCACGGCAAGTGGCAGAGTTTTACTGGCCTTTCGAATCGTAACGGTCGCGCCCACTTCCAAGGGCACAGGGTCGCGACCATCCACCGTGAGATAGACGGGATAGTCCGGTTCGCTGGCCTCGACTTCGATCACCGAATTTTCCGCCACGATGATCGATCTGTTGGTTAGCACATGCGGACAGATCGGCGTAATCACGAGAACGCCTGACTCGGGCGTTAAAATGGGCCCTCCCGCCGAGAGCGAATAAGCGGTGGAACCCGTTGGCGTCGCGATAATGAGTCCGTCGGCGTTAAATTCGGTCAACGATTCACCGTTCACACGGGTGCGCAAGCGGATGAGGCGGGAGAGCTCACCACGGCTCAAGACCGCGTCATTTAAGGCGATCATGCGCGTTTCGGATTTTACCGCGCCGCGCACAGTCACATGCAAAAGCGTTCGTTCGCTGAACGCAATGCGCCCTTTTGCAATGCATTCGACCGCTTCCCTATACCCCGATGAATTTGAGCACGTTAAAAAGCCGAGCGATCCCACATTGATCCCAAAAATCGGCTTGATGGTTTCGCCCAGCTCACCGGCCACATTAAGAATTGTCCCGTCGCCACCCAAAACGACGAGAAGATCCGCCTCGGCGCCCAGTTGCGCGATCGTAAAATCGGAGCGTCGGCCGGCAATCGCCGCGGTCTCTTTCTCGATCAAGATCGACATCGAAAAACGATTGAGTTCTTCGAGAACGGCGTGGATCAACTCTGCCACGCCCGGTTTTCCCGTGTGCGCGATCAATCCGATCTTCTTCGGATGCATATGAAAAACTCCTGATTACCGTTCGCGCCGGTGATTGTCGATGGAACGAGGCCGACCACGCAATAGTTGGCCGCCTCCGCGAACTTCACGATTTTTTGTTGCGCCTTCTCGTGCAACGCCGGATCGCGCACGATCCCTCCGCGACCTACGTCTTTGCGTTGCAGCTCGAATTGGGGTTTGATCAGCGCGAGGATCACACCCTCTGGAGTTATCAACTCGAAAGCGCGAGGCAAGATCAAACTCAGCGAGATGAAGGAGACATCGATCACGCAAAGATCGACAAGCTCTGGAATGTGCTCATGCGAGAGAAACCGCGCATTCAACTTCTCCAACACGACGACGCGCGGCTCGTTCCGGATTTTCCATGCCAGCTGACCGTGGCCGACGTCCACCGCGTACACTTTGGCGGCGCCGCGCTGCAAAAGACAATCCGTGAATCCGCCAGTCGATGCGCCGATGTCCACCGCAATCTTATCGCGAACATCGACATCAAAAAAATCGAGAGCGCCTTCCAATTTCAGTGCGCCTCGACCCGCATAGCGAGGGCGCTGCGCGACTAAAATTTCTGCATCAAGCGCGACGAGTTCGGAAGATTTCGTGATTGCATGGTCCCCTGCTCTCACTTCCCCCGCCATGATCGCGCGCTGCGCGCCCTCGCGGCTGTCGAAAAAATCTCGTGCGACCAGGAGATTGTCGATCCTGATTTTTTTTGCCATCAAAACGGTCACGATTTCATTTTTTGCTGGCCGCAAACATCGACAATCGAGTCTCGAATTGCGTCGATCCCCGCCGTCAGTTGCGCCGATGTGATGCAGAGCGGTGGCATGAGCACGATGGTGTTTCGCAATGGCCGCGTAAGCAAACCGCGCCGCCGCGCCGCAAGACAAACATCGACGCCGAGTTTAGAGACTTCGGATGGCGACAAGCCTGCTTGAGTCGCCAATTCGATTCCGGCAATAAAACCGCACTGCCGCACTTCCGCGATAAACGGATGGCTCCGCAGCCCTTCCAGCTCAGCGTTCATTTGCCGAATCTTCGGCTGCAAAGTTTCCAGGACATTCTCGTTTTCGAAAACCTCGAGGCTCGCCTTCGCGGCGGCGCAGCCGAGAGCATTTCCAGTGTAACTGTGTCCGTAGGCCAGCGCTTTGCCATCGATGACCGACCCATCGAAGCGCGAGAAGATTTCTTCGGTTACAAGCGTGATCGCGAGCGGAAGATATCCCCCGCTTAATCCTTTACCGAGGACCATTATGTCGGGCACGACTGGTTCGTGTTCGATCGCAAACATCTTTCCGGTCCTTCCAAAGCCGGTCATCACTTCATCGACAATCAAGAGCGCGCCGGCGCGGTCGCACCATTCACGCACATTTTTCAAAGTTTCCGGCGGCCACAGTTTCATTCCGGCCGTGCCTTGAATGAGTGGTTCGATCACCACCGCCGCTATCTTTGCAACTTCGTTCGGCGAAATTTGCTCCAGCGCTTTCACCCCCGGCACCTGGATCGCGGGAAAGTTCCACCGGCGCGGGCCGATCTGAAACATGGCGGCGGCGCCCAAACTGGCTGCGCCCGCCGTATCGCCATGGTAACCGTTTTGAAAGGCGATAAACTGATGTTTTCTCGAGTTGCGCAATCGCCAGTATTGGTCGGCAATTCGCAGTGCCACCTCAGTCCCAGTCGAACCATCATCGGAATAAAAAACGCGGCTTAATGTGTTCGTGGGGAAAAGATCGACAATCGCCCGTGCCAGCTCAATCGCGGGCGGATTGGTGAAGCCGAGGAAGGAAGTGTGCGCCATGCGGTCCAACTGTTTCCGAAGCGCGGCGTTGATGTGCGGATGATTATGGCCGTGAATATTTGTCCAGATCGACGAATTCCCGTCGATGTATTCGCGGCCGCGACTATCGCGCAAAATCGCGCCGTGCCCTTCCACCAAAACGAGCGGCTCGTGTTCCGGCGCGCACCACTCGCGCATGTTCGTGAATGGATGCCAGACGAACTTTTTGTCCGCCGCAATCAATTCCTCTGTCTTCGACTCATCCATGAGCACCTCACTCCTAGATTAATTTATCAACGCACAAAACCACGCCGTAGGTCGCCGCGGCGACCGAAGGAGGGTCCGCCGCAATCAATTCCTCTGTCTTCCACTTACTCATCGACATTTCGCTCACTTATCAATTTCTCGATCGAGACCACATCATCGGCCGACGCGCGCCGACGGCGATACTTCCGACCAACGATTTGTTTCAAGATCAACAAATCTTCAAACGGCGGAATGTCGTAATAAGTCCAATCCGCTTCGCCTGCCATTTTAGATTGAAACCGCCAGACGCCGCCGAATTTGGTCGCGCGAACCTCTCGCTTCCGCCCGTCGCCATCCTTCTCCGTCCATATGTGTTGACTCCGCATCAGGCGGGAATCTTACATTAGCCTCTTGAAGGACGCAGTCAGATTGCTGGTTTATTTTGCGGCGACCATTCTCCTCGGCGCGCTGCTTGCGCCCGTCCTGTTTTGGACCGCGCAATCGCTGGCCGCGCGCGGTTTGTTTTCCTTTCTCGCCAATTTTGATTTCGAAACTTTTTTTCATCGCGCGCTTCTGGTTGCAGCCGTCCTTTTGCTTTGGCCGTTGTTTCGCTCGATTCGTCTGCGCAATCTCGACGACCTTGCGCTGAGGCGAAACGGACATTGGTCGCGCGATCTCGTTGTTGGATTTCTTTTTGCAGCGGTCCCCCTGCTCTGCTGCGGCGCGCTGTTACTTGCCCTGCATATTTTTTCACTCCGTCTCGCGATTACCTGGTTTGCGCTTGCCAGGATCATCGGAGCGTCAGTTGCCGTTCCCGTGATTGAAGAAGCATTTTTTCGCGGCCTGATCCTGGGCATCTTGTTGAGAAGCGGCCGCACCAACGTGTCGATCTTTATTACGTCGGCGCTGTTCTCGATCGTTCACTTCTTAAAAGCGCCGTTGCGCACATCGGCAATCGTCACCTGGACTTCCGGATTCAATTCTATCGCTCATTCGTTTTCGCAGTTTTCCAATCCCATGATGGTAGCGGCGGGTTTCACGACTTTATTCCTTATCGGCTGGATTCTCGCGGATGCGCGCATGTCCACTCGCTCACTGTGGTTGTCGATCGGTCTGCACGCGGGCTGGATTTTTAGCAGCGGCGGATTCAACAAAATCGCCCATCGCGAGATTCTGGCCCTTCCGTGGCTCGGCAAAAATCTGCTCGTCGGAATCGTGCCTCTTGGCGTCGCCTGCTTGACGTGGATGCTAATGCGCGGCTGGTTGAGATATGTCGGCGCTCGCAAAGCTTAACGGCCTCTCCGCGATTGCATCGCTGCTTTATCCTCCGGTCTGCACCATTTGCGCCGCCACCATCGCGCATGGCGAATATCTTTGCGGCGAATGCGACACTAAAGCCACACGCATCGTTCCGCCGTTTTGCGCAAAATGCTCGGAGCCGTTCGAAGGCGCGATCACAAACGAGTTCACCTGCGCGAATTGCGAGCATCGGCTTCTGCACTTTGACGCTGCCGTCGCCGCCTATCGCAGCCGCGGGATTGTTCGCCGCGTCATTCTCGATTTCAAATATGGCCGTCAACTGCATCTGCGGCATCTCGTGGCGCGCTGGCTCTTTTCGGCCCTCGATGATGACAGACTGCGCTGCCGCCGTTTCGATATCGTCGTTCCGGTCCCGCTGCACCCGGCCCGGGAGCGCGAACGCGGTTTCAATCAGGCGGCTTTGCTCGCGGATTTGTTGAGTGCGCAGATGTCGGTCCAAAACAAACCGGTGCTCGAGCGCATTCGTTACACGACCACCCAGACCGCGTTCGATCGCGCCGAACGCATGGAAAATTTACATGGCGCGTTTCGTTTACGAAAAAACGCGGACGTGCGAGAATTGCGCGTGCTTTTAATCGACGACGTTTTGACAACTGGCTCAACCCTGAGCGAGTGCGCGCGTGTTTTGAAAAAGGCCGGCGCCAGCTCCGTTCACGCAGCGACGGCCGCCCGCGCGTAATTCTGATGGCAATTTTCAAGAAACCCGCACTGAAAGCGCAAAGTCGCAAGAAACGCGACATCCCGCACGGGCTTTTCCAAAAGTGTCCTGGCTGCGGCGAAGTGGTGCACGAAATCGAGCTCGTCGAAAATCTGCGGGTCTGTCCGCGCTGCGATTACCATTTCGCGGTCTCGGCGCAGGAACGGATCGACAATTTGCTCGATCCGCAAAGTTTCGTGGAAATGGATGCCGATCTGAAGTCCATCGATACGTTGCGTTTTCAGGGCATGGCCACCTACAAAGATCGCCTCAAGAAATATCAGGCGAGCACGGGGTTGCTCGACGCCGTTATCAGCGGATATGGAATGCTCCACGGTTACAAAGTGGCGATCGCCGTAATGGATTTCGATTTCCTCGCCGCCACCATGGGCTCGGTCGTGGGTGAAAGAATCACCCGCACAATCGAATACGGCACGACAAACCATTCCGCCGTGATCATCATTGCCGCTTCCGGCGGCGCGCGCTTGTACGAAGGAATGTTGAGCCTGATGCAAATGGCTAAAACGAGCGGCGCACTTTCGCGACACGCCGAACAACGGCTTCCCTATATTTCCGTCCTGACGAATCCGACCACCGCCGGCGTCATGGCCAGTTTCGCTTCGTTAGGCGATGTGATCATAGCCGAACCCAAGAGCATGATCGGATTTGCCGGGCCGCGCGTCATTAAAGAAACCACGCACCAGGATTTGCCGAAAGGGTTCCAGACCACTGAATTTCTCGAGGAGCACGGCTTGATCGACATAATTTTACACCGCAAAAAAATGCGCGAACAGATCAGCCAGTTGCTCAGCTACTTCTCCGTCGCGCCGTGAATTATCGGGAGGCGCTTGCCTGGCTCTACAGCCTTCAGCGCTTCGGAATCAAGCTCGGGCTGGAAAACATCCGGCGGCTCATCGCTGCGCTGCATGTCGATCTTGCCGGCGCGCGCGTCATTCACGTCGCCGGCACGAACGGCAAAGGCTCCGTTTGCGCGATGATCGACGCGATCGCGCGCGCTGCCGGTTATCGCACCGGTCTCTTCACCTCCCCCCACCTCATTACGTTTCGCGAACGCGTTCGCGTGAACGGCGAGATGATTTCGGAGGAAGCGGTGGCGGCGGCGCTGACGAAGATTCGCGATCTCGTCGCAACCTGGGAACCGCATCCGACCTTCTTTGAAATCACCACCGCCCTCGCCCTGCAACATTTTGCCACTGCCAAGATCGATATCGTCATTCTGGAGACCGGCATGGGCGGCCGGCTCGACGCCACCAATGCCGTGCAATCGGACGTGGCAGTGATTACGCCGATCGATTTCGATCATCAGAAATGGTTGGGCGATACCCTCGAACAGATCGCGAGCGAAAAGGCGGGAATCATCAAGCCAAAGGTCCCAGTCGTCTCCGCGCCGCAACCGTTGCAAGCCGAGCAAGTCATTTTAGCTCGCGCTTCAGAGTGCAAAGTACCAATTCACTTCGTCAGTGAAAGGTACGGGCAAACACCGATCGCATTGCACGGAGCGCATCAAAAACAAAATGCCGCGATCGCAATTACCGCGCTGCGTGACGCTAAGATCGACATCAACGATTCGGCCATTGCCAGGGGCCTTCTCAACGTCGAATGGCCCGCGCGTTTCCAGCGTTGGGATCAACGTACGTTCCTTGACGGTGCACATAATCCCGTCGCCGCGCGCGCCCTCGCCAATACGTGGCGGGAAAGTTTTGGCGGTCAGCGGACCTCTCTCGTCCTGGCCGTTCTCTCCGACAAAGATTTGCCTGGAATCTGCGAAGCGCTCGTGCCGATCACCGATCACGTGGTCTTGCCCAGGATCCGCAGCGAGCGCGCCGCGAATCCACAAGAGCTCGCCAAGATTTTTATTAATCTTGGGACTAGATGCCAGATTTGCGGAACATTGGCCGATGCATTGGAAAAGGCGGGTGCCCGCGACGCATCCGTTCTGATCACGGGCTCATTGCATTTCGCCGGCGAAGCGCTGGCTTATCTGCAAGGCAAACCGGCTGCGTTTGAAGAATGCGCGCAGTGATGTTGTAGCTGCCGCTGTCCTCAGCGGCAGATTGCGAAAGAGTTCTGCCGCCAGAGACGGCGGCAGCTACAACGCACTCGGCGTTTCAATCCGCGGGAACAACGGCACCGGGTTCCCAACAACATGTCCATCTGGCAAACCGCCCCACTTCGCATCATCGAGCCGAAATCGTTCTTCTTTTCCGCTCAACTCCATCTTCCAATTCAGTTGATCAAAAATTCCATGCGCCGCTTTCGGCAACACCGGTGAGATCACGATCGAAATAATACGGAGTGATTCCGCGAGCGTGTAGAGGAATGAATCAAGATGGTCCGCCTTCGCTGGGTCCCTCATCATTTTCCACGGAGCCGCGGCTTCTACGGCAACATTCGCACGAACCACGATTTCAAGCGTTTTATCCAGCGCGCTTGCAACTTGGGCGGGCTCCATCTCCGCTACGAATTCCCTGATTTTCGAATTCGTGATCACGCACAGCGTTTCACCAACAGTCCCCTCTGCGCGCGCTTGTCTGATTTTCCCCTCCCGATACTTCGCGACCATACTCAACGTGCGATTGAGTAGATTACCGAGGCAATTCGCGAGTTCTGTGTTGTAGCGTCTGACCAGCCGTTCTTCAGAGAAATCCGCGTCCTTGCCGGTCGCAATATCGCTCATCAAATAATAGCGCAGCGCTTCGGCGCCGTATTTTTCGGCGAGCGCTGCAGGATCGACAGTGTTGCCCGTGCTTTTGCTCATCTTCGCGCCGGAGATGTTCCACCAGCCGTGCACGAGGAGCTGCGGCATCGCTGAGTCGGGGAAGCCGAGGGCGTGGAGCATGATAAGCCAGTAAATGCCGTGCGCGGGAATGAGAATGTCTTTGCCGATGATTTGTAAGGCTGGCCATTTTTCACGGAACTGGTTTGGCTGCGATTCGTACTTGTCGATCTTAGCGTCGTAGCCGGCAAAGCTGATGTAGTTCGTGAGCGCATCGAACCAGACGTAAGTGACGAAATCTTTGTCGAACGGGAGTTCGATTCCCCAATCCAATCTCGATTTCGGGCGGGAGATGCAGAGATCGCCGCTCAGTCTCTCGACGGCGTTGCGCAGTTCGGTCTGACGAAAATCGGGGATGACGGCGTCTCGTCCCGCGCCTGCGGGATCGATGTACCGCAGCAGCCACTCTTTGTACGCGCTTAGTTTGAAGTAATAATTTTCTTCTTCGCGAAACTCGACTTGTCCCCACTCCGGACCGAACTCGCCATCGGGGCCACGCTCTTTGTCGGTGAGAAATTGCTCCTGACGAATTGAATAGTAACCAGCCTGCTTGTCTTTGTAGATTTGCTTCTCATCCCAAAGTCGCTGCAGAATTTCGCGGACGACTTTTTTGTGGCGATCGGCGGTTGTCTCGGCCCATTCGTCATACTTGACGTCGAGTTTTTCCCAAAGATCGACAAACTTTTGCGTGACGCCTTTAACGAATTGCGCCGGCGCGACGCCTTCTTTCGCGGCGGACTGCTGGACCTTCTGACCGTGTTGATCGACGCCGGTGAGGAAAAAAACTCTCTCGCCTTTGAGCCGCTGATAACGCGCGATGACATCGGCCAGCACTTTCTCGTAGGCGTGACCGATGTGCGGCGCCGAGTTTGTGTAATCGATCGCGGTGGTGATGAAAAACGTCTTAGGCATCGGCGCGATCAAATTGCCGGACGCGCGCGGCAAGCGCAACCCGCTTGTGCGAATTGATTGAGGAATGTTGATGCCGATCTTGCGCAGAGCGGGTCGAGTTCTGCTATTCTTCGAATGAAATGGATTTCATGTGAGCTACCTCGTTACGCCGCTCGTCGTGGCCGCGATCTTTGCGCTGCTGTTTGTGCTGGAGCGTTTTTCGCCGCTGCGGGAAAGCACGCGTTCGCTCATCGCGCGCCTGGTCGTGAATCTTGCGATTTCGGCCCTGATGTTTATTGCGGCGATCGCCTTGGTGCAACCAGCGGCGCGGTGGGCGCTACGTTGGTCGGCGGAAAAGCCGTTTGGGCTCGTGCATCTGGTCGCGCTGCCCGGCTGGATGGAATTCGCAGTCAGTTTTCTGCTGATGGATTTGGGCTTTTACTACTGGCATCTGGCCAATCACCGGCTGCCATTTCTCTGGCGTTTTCACAATGTTCATCACATCGATCCCGACCTCGATGTCTCGACCGCGTTCCGGTTTCACTTCGGCGAAGTCGCGCTCTCAAGCGCGTTCAATCTTCTCGAGGTGAGCCTCCTCGGTATGTCGGCGTCGGCGTTTGCAGTTTACCAGCTGGCGTTTCAAGCCGAGGTGCTCTTTCACCACAGCAACCTGCGATTGCCGATTCGATTCGAGCGGCTCTTGAGCAAAGTGATTGTCACGCCGCGGATGCATGGCATTCATCACTCGCAGGTCCAACGCGAGAACAACTCGAACTTCGGCACCGTGTTCACGTGGTGGGACCGGCTCCATCGCACGCTCGGGTTGAATATTTCGCAGTCCGAAATTGTCATCGGCATTCCCGCTTACTCGCGGCCGGAAGACAATAGCGTGGGCAACGCGCTGCTGTTGCCATTTCGAAAACAGCGCGACTACTGGCGCAATCCCGATGGCACGTTGGTCGAACGCGCGAAAGCGCCCGCGGAAAAAAATCCCGCAAAATTGGCCGAATGACTCCGGCTCAAGCGCGCGTGCGCCGGAAGGTGAAGCTCGTTTCGGGTTTAACGACGTTGCCGTCCATCTCCAGCAGCGGATAAGCGAGGAAATTGATCGGACCGCTCGACGGCGCAGGATCGACAATAAGATCGCGGCCCTTGGTCAGCTCGAAACGATTGGCCGGGTTGTGGCCGAAATAGTAATCGGCGAGCTTTGGATTTTTCCACGCTTCACTGATATCGACCGGGACCCAGCGGCCATCGGCGAAAAACTCCGCCCAACAATGATAGCCCTCGATCGCGCCTTCGTTTTTGTCCGCGGGAATGGTCGCGCCGATGGCAAAGCGAGCCGGGATGCTAATGCTGCGCGCCAGTGCAATGAAGTAGGCGTGAAAATCACTGCAGTTGCCGGTCTTGGCATCGCACGCATAAACGGCATCGCCCCTTCCCCAACCAGTGCCCGATTTGTCGTAGCGCATTCGGCCAAGCACGTGATCGTAGAGCGCTTTGGCACGCTCAAGATCGTCTTTTTTTCCCACAGTCGCCTGTTCGGCCAGCGTTTTGAACGTCTCGTTGACCGGCACCAGTTTCTCTGGCCGCAGAAAACGCGCGGGGTCCTCGCCTTTGGCAGGGTAAGCGGATTTCTCTTTCCGGATGACGCGATAGCGCAGCTCGATTGTTTTGCCGCTGTCGGCCGGCTGCGGATGGAGCACACAAATGTCGTTGCCGTAATCGCGGTCCTGAATTTTCTCCCACTTGATCGGGATGCTGATTTCCTCTCGAGTGACCGTCTGGAACGCGTCCGTTTTCGCGAGCGGGATCCAGAGGCGCGCATCGCCTTTGATCTCCGGCAACTTTACCCGGTAAACAAACTCGAAGTCGTCGAAGCCTTTGACGATGCCGGGCTCGTCAGCCGCCCGACTCGCCGACGCTGCCACCAGCAGCAACGCTAATCCAATCAAACAGCGCACGGCCTTTTACGCCGACACTTTTTTCCAGACGCCGCCTTGTTCTTTCCAATTGTAAAGCGGCTTGCCGTTGGCTTTGTGAACGGAAGTCTCGGTGACCTTCATGTTGCCCGGCTGTCCGGCCATGAAGAAATCGATGTCGTAGGTCGTGCCGTCGGTCGCTTTCATATCGACGCAGGCGAAATATTTGCCGCCACCGAGGCTCGAAAGCCGATCGTCATGCACTTTGACCAGCGTAAGCGCGAGATCTTTGCCCTCGTGCTGGGTGTGAAACTTCTTGTCTCTGGATTTCCTGGTCTCGCGGTCGATGTGCTTCTTGATTCCGGCCGAGATATCTGCCTTGCTCACTTCCTTCTCGGCCGCTCTCTGGGGTTGCTCCGATGTGCTCTGCCGATGCTGCAGGTCTTGTGTTCCTCCCTGCGGATGTTCTGGATGTTCTCCGGCAAGGATTGCCGCGGCTGGTGTGAGAAACAATGCCACGGATGCTGCAATAATAAGTCGTGTAATCATAGGATTGGATGTTGAGGGTTTCTGTAACTTAACCGGAAGAGATCGGGCATTTTGCCATGCCCTTAGCGCGGTTGCCAAGCGGAATGTTGATGTCGATCTTGCCGCAGTTTCAGAACTAAAAGCCACGACGCGACGCCGAACGCGACGAAGTCGAGCCAGGTCGTGTAATTCAGCGTGATCGTTGCGTGCTCGATCGCGCTCGCCGGTCGCGCGCCATGCGGAATCAACCCAGCGGCGTTAAAGACAAGATCGACAATCACTCCGGCGGCGACCATCCCGCATAAAGAATGAATGTGACGTAAAGTGCGGCACGGCCGCCGAAATATTTTCGGTAGATCAAAATAATCGGAATGACGATCAGGTCCCCGTAAATGAATGAGATTACGCCGCCAAAGCTGATGCCGTTTGCCCAAAGCAGGCTCGCGAGCGGAATATTGCCGACCGAGCAAACGAATGAAGCGACGGCAATGATTGGACCGACGAGTGCATTTTCAATCAGGCGCAGCCACGCCGGACCAGTTTCCAAAAAGTGCTTTCCGCCAATCGGTCGGGACCAATGCGGCGAGAAAGCCGGCGATCAAAAAATCCGCCGATAATTTCTTTCCACAGCATTTGCCAATCCATCCAGAAGGCGTTGGCAACGCGCGTCCACTTGCCCATCTCGTGCCCGTGATCGTGCTGATGATGGTGGCAGCCGTCATTGTCGATCCTGGCGTGGTCGCGCGCTTTCTTCTCGAGATTTCGCGGAAACAAGATCGACATCAACAGCCACATCGTGCCGATCAAAACAAACGCGCCAATAACTTCCGCGAGCACAAAGCGCCAACCCATCAAGAGCCAAAGCACGGCGCCGAGCTCGACCACAAGATTTGTCGATGCGAACATAAATGCGAGCACGGGAATGAGCGCTGCGCCTTTTTGAAATGCGCTGCGGCCAGCGGCCACCGCCGGGTAAGAGCACGAGGAGCTGGCCGCGCCCAAACCGGTCGCCACTGCCACTTCCCGCAAGCCAGCGCGACCAAACGCGCGCGTCATCTGCTCTTTACTCACAAAAACTTGCAGAGCCGCGGAGATGCCGAAACCGAGCACGAGCGCCCAGAGCGTCTCCCAAAACATGGCCACGCCATGATAAAGTCCCAACCAAAGCGAATGCATCGGTGTGAACATTCAACGCTGAACGCTCAACGTCTAACGCAGAACTGTAGCCGTCGCCCTCTGGGCGACGCGATCTTGATGCGAGTTGTGAAATCAGCGTCGCGCTTCGCAGAGCGAAGCGGCTACAGTTAGCTTTCGAGCACGATCATCGCAACGGCGTGATGTTCGGTGTGACTAAGCGTGACAAGCGCCGAAGTCACCCCGCGATGCGCTGCGAGTTCCTGGGCGGGCCCGGAAAAAACGAGGAACGGTTCGCCTCTCGGTTTTTTGCGCACATCGATGTCGCGCCAGCCCATTGCTTTCCCGATGCCGGTGCCGAACGCTTTCGAGACGGCTTCTTTCGCGGCGAAGCGCGCGGCCAAATGTCGCGCCGGAAATTTCATCGACATGGAGTACTCGATCTCGCCCTCGGTGAAGACACGATGGAGGAATTTTTCGCCGAAGCGTTCGAGCGAACGCTCGATGCGCGCACACTCGACAAGATCGACACCGATGCCGAGAACGCTCATCCGCGATAATTTTCCATGGCCAGAAGCATTTCGCGCACAGCATCTTCGATTCCGACGAACATCGCGCGGGACACGATCGAGTGACCAATGTTCAGCTCAGTCAGATGCGGAATTTTGTGAATGAGCGAAATGTTTTCGTAATTGATGCCGTGGCCGGCGTTCACCTGCAGCTTCAGCTCGGATGCACATTGCGCCGCCGCCTGCAAATTTTGCAGTTCTTGCTGCTCGATCTTTTCGGCAAACGCGTTCGCCAGTTTGCCGGTATGAAGCTCGACCATTTCAACGCCGAGCTCGCCCGCCGCATCGATTTGCTCCAGCGTTGGATCGACAAAGAGACTTACGCGGATGCCCGCGGTCTGCAGCCGCTTGATTGTCGGCTCGAGCTCGGCGCGCAACGCCACGACATCGAGACCGCCTTCGGTCGTGATTTCCTCGCGTTTCTCCGGCACGAGACAGACCTCATCGGGCACAATGCGCAACGCAACATCGACAATCTCGGGCGTGTTGCCCATTTCCAAATTCAACTTCGTCATGACGTTTTGCCGCAGCCGCTCGATGTCGCGATCTTGCATGTGCCGGCGATCGCTGCGCAGATGCGCCACGATTCCCTTCGCGCCGGCGCGTTCGCAAATCGCCGCCGCCGCGATGACTTCGGGCTCGGCGTTCTTCGATTCCGGCATGGTGGCGTAACGCGCCTGCCGCAACGTCGCCACGTGATCGATGTTAACTCCCAGGCGCAGCTCGCTCATCCCTTTGCGCCAATAGGAGCTAGAGTCACGTGCAGAGCAAGAACGAAAACAGCGAGCCGTTCACACGCAAAGAGGTTCGACAGATCCGCAGAAGAAAATTCGCGGCTGAGCTCTTCGGACTCATTTGAAAATGTTATCGAAGAGCAAATTCACCCTGCTGTAGTTGCGGCCGTGCGGCCTCTGATCGTTTCGTCCCGCGTTTGTAGGAAATGTGGCTTTTGTCGATCTTCATTTCTATTTCGGCGAGTTGATGATCGACCTTGGGCGGCGACTGATCCTCAGCCGATACGCCGATAGCAATCGAAAACAAAGCGACAAAAACAACTGTTATTTTGCGAAAGTTCATTGGTTCATCGATCCTCCAATTTGAAATAAAATTTCATCGACATTTACAGCAGGTAAGATTCGAAGTCGATCGTGCGAACTTTCCCAGGCGATCATGCAAACGCTGTCTCCCTCGCGCCATGCCGCGGTCGCCCAATTCCCGCGCTGAACTAATTCTGATTCGCCTTCAAGCGGGCGACCGGATGCCAGAGATTTATCTGCACGACATGATTGTCCGAAACCTGACCGGGAGGCTTATTTCCACTTCCGCTCCATCCAATTGTCGATCCAAAATTTGCGCGGGACCAGGCTGCGCTTACGCGCTTGTAAGTTGGCGGCTCGTATAGAGAATTGAGCGCGATTTAGGAATAAGCCGTCACGCTGGAGCATCGCATTACCATGATTGAACACCATCGCACTGAGACCATTGTCAGAAAGCGTTATGCCGCGGGGGCCATCGCGCCCGAATCGAAACTCTGCTGCCCGATCGATTACAAGGCTGAATACCTCGAGGTCATTCCGCCGGAAGTGATCGAGCGCGATTACGGCTGCGGCGATCCCTCGCGTTATTTGCGCGAAGGCGAAGTGGTTGTCGATCTTGGCAGCGGCACCGGAAAAATTTGTTTCATCGCCGCGCAAATCGTCGGACCGAACGGCAAAGTCATCGGCGTGGATATGACGGACGAGATGCTGGCGGTCGCGCGGCGCAACGCACCGGTCGTGGCCGCACGCATCGGTTACGCGAATGTCGAATTTCGCAAAGGCCGCATCCAGGATCTGGCGCTCGATCTTGAACAATTGGATCGACAATTAAAACGCAATCCGATCACGGACGCCGCTTCGTTTCTCGCCGCTGACGAGCTCGCGGAGGAACTGCGCTGTAAACATCCGCTCATCGCGAGCGATTCCATCGACGTCGTCGTTTCCAATTGCGTGCTCAATCTGGTTGAGCCGAAATCGAAACGACAATTGTTCGGAGAAATTTTTCGCGTGCTAAAAAAAGGCGGTCGCGCGGTCATCAGCGACATCGCGAGCGACGAAGATGTCCCGGAAGAATTGCAAAACGATCCCGAACTCTGGAGCGGCTGCATTTCCGGCGCGCTCACCGAAGAAGGATTTGTCACGGCATTCGAACAGGCCGGCTTTTATGGAATTCGAATTTTGGAACGCGACGCGGAACCGTGGCGCACAGTTCAAGGAATCGAGTTTCGCTCACTCACAATTGAAGCATTCAAAGGCAAACAAGGCGCGTGCTTCGAGCGCAACCAGGCGGTGATCTATCGCGGGCCGTTTAAGGAAGTGCTCGACGACGACAATCATCGGATGGAGCGCGGCAAACGTTACGCGGTTTGCGACAAGACCCACAATCTTTATCGCAAAGCGCCCTATCAGGAGTTTTTCGAATTCGTCGATCCGATTGTCGATCTACCGCTGACCGAGGCCAAGCCGTTCGATTGCTCGCGCACGTCGTTGCGGCATCCAAAGGAAAGCAAAGGCCAGGATTATAACGCGACCACGGAAGCTAACAGCACGTGTTGTGATGGCGGGAATTGCTGCTGACGATGTTTGCTCTCCTTTTCGTTGCGACCTGCTTTCTCGCCTACTCGAACGGTGCGAACGATAACTTCAAAGGCGTCGCATCGCTTTTCGGCAGCCGAACGTGCAGTTATCGCACGGCCATTACGTGGGCCACGATCACGACGTTCGCCGGATCGATTATGTCGATCTTTCTCGCGCAAACATTGCTCCAAAGATTCAGCGGCAAAGGAATTGTCCCGGATCAATTTGCCGTTTCGGAATATTTCGTTCTCGCGGTCGCGCTTGGCGCGGCCTCACGGTGATTCTCGCAACCGTTGCCGGTTTTCCGATCTCAACCACGCACGCTTTGACCGGCGCGATCATCGGTTGCGGAATTGTCGCCGTCGGCTCAGCGGTCAATTTCGCCGCGCTTGGCGAAGGTTTTGTTCTGCCGTTGCTGCTCAGTCCTGTTCTCGCGACCGTTATCGCCGGAACTGTTTATATTTTATTTCGCGCGCTGCGAATCGCGACTGGTGTCACGAAGGAATGGTGCGTTTGTGTCGGCGCCGAAGAAAAAGTTATCGCGATGCCGCAACCTTCTTCCGTCTTCGCGCTGCCCAGCGTTGGATCGACAATTACCCTTTCGGTCGACGAAGAAGAAAATTGTCGCGAACGCTATGCCGGATCATTTTTGGGTATCGGCGCGCAACAAATGATGGACGCCGGACATTTTCTCAGCGCCGGCACGGTCAGCTTTGCGCGCGGTTTGAACGACACGCCCAAAATTGTCGTCTTGCTGCTTTTGTGGAAATCGTTTGACGTTCGCTGGGGGTTTGCCGCGATCGCGATTGCAATGGCAATCGGCGGATTGCTCAACGCGAGAAAAGTCGCCGAGACGATGAGCAAGAAAATCACGGCGCTGAATCACGGCCAGGGATTCACCGCCAATCTTGCGACCGCACTTCTCGTCGTGCTCGCCAGTCTGTTCGGACTGCCTGTCTCCACGACGCACGTTTCCGTCGGTTCCCTTTTTGGAATTGGCCTAACGACCGGCAAAGCAAGTCCGCGCGTCATGAGTGCGATCGTTTTTTCCTGGCTGATCACGCTGCCGTGCGCGGCGATTGTTGCCGGTTCCATTTACTGGTTCGCGAATCATTTTCGGTCATGAATCGATTTGCCGCGCGACTCGCTCAAGACAAGATCGTGCTCCGCCGCACGCGGCCGGAGATTCTTCAAATCAATGTCGGCAAACTTTGCAATCTCACCTGCATGCATTGCCACGTGAACGCCGGACCGAAGCGCAAAGAAATCATGACGCGCGAAACAGTCGACCGCATCATCGATTGGCTGGCGAAGACGGAAATTCCAACTGTCGATCTTACCGGCGGCGCACCGGAAATGATTCCGGATTTTCGTTATTTCATCGAAAGAGTGAAAGCGCTCGAGCCGGCGCGACACGTAATCGACCGCTGCAATCTCACGATTCTGCTCGAGCCAGATTATGAAGGGCTCGCGCAATTTCTCGCTAAGCACAAAGTCGAGATCATCGCCTCGATGCCGTGTTACACGTCGGACAACGTGAACGCGCAGCGCGGCGAAGGCGTTTTCGACGGGAGCATCGCCGCTTTGCAATTGCTGAACTCGTTAGGCTATGGCCTGCATGTCGATCTTCCGTTGCATCTCGTTTACAATCCGGTCGGTGCGTTTTTGCCGCCCCCGCAAGCAGAACTGGAAATCGACTATAAACGCGAGCTCGCCACGCATTTCGGCATCGTCTTCAATAAACTTTACACGATCACGAATCTGCCGATCGCGCGTTTCGCTTCTTATCTGCGACACAACAACAAGCTCGACGAATACATGGAGCTTCTTATGAGCGCATTCAATGCGGCGACGGTGGAAGGATTGATGTGTCGCAACACATTGAGCGTCGGCTGGCGCGGCGAAGTTTACGATTGCGATTTCAATCAACAGCTCGACATGCAATGGCAAAATCCCGACGAGTCGGGATTTTTTTTGTGGGATGTCGATCCAAATAAGATCGACAATCGCGAGATCATGACCGGCGATCATTGCTTCGGCTGCACGGCCGGCGCGGGCTCAAGTTGCGGAGGAGCGTTAGTGTGAACAAAAATTCCAACAGTATCGTGAGCTTGATCGTGCCGTGCTGGAAGGACAGCGCCGCCGCGTTCGCACTCGCTGAAAAATGGGCGCCGCATCCGTTGATCCATGCAGTGATCGTTGCTGGCGTGAAGAGCGACCTAAACGGCGCTTGCAAATTTTCGAGCGCGAAAATTAAAAGTTGCGCAACCGAAAAGCCGGGCCGCGGGTTGCAAATGAATCTCGGCGCACAACTGGCGACTGGCGACGTGCTGCTCTTTCATCATGTCGATTCAATTTTGACCGAAGCGCATTTGCTTTCGCTGGCGGAAGCATTGCGCGATCCCGATCGCGTCGGCGGCGCGTTCTACCGCAAGTTTGATGAGCGTCATCCACGTTTGCGTTGGCTGGAAAAATTCGAGCGCTGGCACTCTCTCGCATTTGGCACCATTTACGGCGATCAAAGCGTCTTCGTCCGGCGCAATCATTTTTCACGGATCGGCGGCTTTGCGCCGATCCCGCTGATGGAAGATGTCGATCTTTCGCGACGTTTGCGGCGCTCCGGCAAAATCGTTTTGCTCGATCCACCGATGCAAACTTCGCCGCAAAAGCAGATCGAGCAGGGCGCATGGAAAGTGACGTTGCGCAATTTGCTCTTCCTCATTTTGTTTCGCGCCGGAATCTCCGCCGATCGTTTGCACCATTGGTACTACGCGCGAAAACCGCGCAATCGCTGGCGGGCGCGATGGAACGCTTTTCGAAATCCGATCGAAGCGGAGAAAGCGCGCATTTTGCGTGAGCGTTGGAATTCGCTTCCGCCGGAATTGCAAACGCCGAACCAAATCTCAGGCCGGCATCTGACGCATTGCGGATTCATTCTCGGCGCGAGCTATTGCTCCTTTTACTGCACGCATTGTTATCTGCCGAAGGATGCGAACCGCGTCCCGATGCCGTCGTTAGCTGATGTGAAAGAACAGATCGACGCGAACCGTCGCTTTCAAGGACCGGGCGGCGGGTTGCAAATCACCGGCGGCGACGTGGCCGATGCGTATTGGCGGTCCGGTCGCGCCGATGAATTGGTGGAGATCATTCGTTACGCCTATCAAGTCGGGCTGGTGCCGATGTTGATGACGCACGGGCAGACTTTGCTCGAGCAGCCGCAATTTCTCGAACGTCTCGTCGTTGAAGGCGGCTTGCGCCAGATGTCGGTGCACATCGACATGACGCAAGCGGGACGACACGGTTATCCGATCGGGCGAATCAAGAGCGAAACGGATTTGCATCCGGTGCGCGAAGCGTTCACGCAACTCGCGCACGACATTCGCCAGAGAACCGGCGCGCCGCTGGAATACGCGCTCACTTTCACCGCCACCCAAAATAACATCGACAGTCTGCCCGATGTGATTCGCTGGTACCTGGCCGATCCCGAACGGACGCGCATCTGGCGGATGCTGAGCTTTCAGCCGGAAGCGGATACGGGCC
>DMCG01000185.1:0-4410 GCA_003445855.1 Spartobacteria bacterium
TCCCCTTGCGCGAACCGCGCCAGTGCGTCATCGGAAATCCCAAAGACGTCGCGCAAGACGCCGACGATTTCATAGCCGGCGCGCGGATCGGTCATGATGGTCAGCAACGCGGTCAACCACGCGTATCCAGGACTTTCACCGTTGCGATCGCTTTCCGATTGGATATGCCCGCGAAGATCGACATCGCGCAGCGCGTCGCGAAGGACGGGCAACCAGGCTTTGCGCGGAGAAAGAATCGCGACTTGCCGCCATGAATCCGCGCGCAGTTTTTTTAAGCCGCTGGAACGCAACCATCCGGCAAGTTGTCGAGCTTCGAGGGCCGCGCGGCGTTCTTCGGAAAGAGCTGAATCGAAATCAGCTGCCAGATCGAGACGAATTACCTGGCCCGGCAAAACGTCGGGACGCGGATTGAGCTCAACGAATGCGACCTGGCCGCCAAGATTATTGAGGATCTCTCGAAAGGTCTGGTTCACCAACTCGAGTTGCGCGCGATCGAGGCGGAAGGTTACGGAAAACTTCACTTCGTCAGCCACGCCATTTTTCGTCAATCGTTCGTGAAGCTGGCGGTAGCGGTGGAGATCGGCGCGGTCGCGATAGATCGATTGTTGAAAATCGCCGACCATGCAGAAGTGGCCGGCTCGCGGCGGATCCTTGTCGTGCTCCATCCATACTTCCGTTGCCGAAGGTGGCCGGGCAATTTCCAAAAGCACGGAGAATTGCGAAGGCTCGGTGTCCTGGGCTTCATCGAGAATGACGCGATAATTTTTTTCGCGAATGCGTCGCGCGGCTTCCGGGTGACGCATCAATTCAACGGCCAGCGCTACCTGATCGCGATAGTTGATTGCGCCCTGCTCAAGGCGGAACTCGCGATAATCTTGTTGCACTTCGGCGGCGACGCAGGTCGCACACACGTTGATCCATTCGCGCAGCGGCCGGAAGGCTTCGCGCCATGACTGACTGAATTCTCGTGCCTGGCTGGTGCAGATCGGAAGCGGGACAAATTCCTTTGTTTCACGCCAGCGTTGCTCCCAGCGTCGCAATTCCTCCTGCAACCTGGGGATCGTTCGTAACGTACTGCCGCGGGCGACAAAGGAATAAACTTCCGAAAAGCTTGCTTCCGGACATCGGTTTTCCTGCGGCGTCGGATGAGAATCGAAATCGCCACCCCGGGCCAGTTCCATAAGCTGTCGCGCTTGGACGAAACGCAAAAGCGCGGTGCGATCTTCCTCGCTGAGGGATCGGCCGATCGTCGTCTGCCGTTGCACGAACTCGTCCCAGAGATTTTGGTCATCCATGATCGTGTCAAGATTGGCCGGCAGACCCAGGTAATGTCCGTAGCGCGTGAGCAACTTCAGGCAAAAGCTGTGGATCGTACCGAAGAAGGCGTAATTAAAGGCGGCCAGCAGATCGAGTGAAAGGCTCGCTTCCAAAATTTGTTGGCGCGCTCGCTGTTGCAGTTCGTCGGCGGCACGATTCGTGTACGTGACAATGACCAGATGAGGCAGCCAGTCGCGTGCGCACGAACTCTTCGCGATTTGCACGACGCGCTCAGTAATGGCGGTCGTTTTACCCGAACCGGCCGACGCAATTACCGAGAAATTCCGGTCCAACTCGGAGACGAAGCGTTTGCGAGACGTTTGATCGGCCAGTTCGTTCATCGCTCAATACCTCCATTTTCGGCGACGGCCAACGCCGGGTGCGTCGCCGCCCATTTTTGTTTCAAGAAATCGAGATCGACCCCGAGGGTCGCGAGCGGATATCTCGGAGTAAATCCGTATTGGGGGCGAATCGGTCCGAGCATTCCAAAAACGCCGGTTTCCTGCATGCGATGCAGCTCGCGCCAGAAACTCTTCTGTGCGACGACATCTTCGATCCGGAACTGCGGTTCCAGATCGCCGGTCGGCGTCAGCAAGGTCAACTGGATGTGCGAACCGCCGAGCTGTCGGGCGGCAAGAGCGTACAAACCGAGCTGAACGGCTTCTCCGCGCGCCAATTTTTTCTGAAATTTTTCTTCGCGGGTTTCGCCTGTTCTAAATTCGCGAAGATCAAAGCCACGTTGCCTTCCCGTTTTGTAATCGATCACCCAGAGTTCAGCGAAATCGATGGGCGAAGCTTTTGCTTGATCGCGTGCGAGAATCAAATCGATGCGGCCTCGGACACGCAGCTCTTTTTTGTCGCCTAGCGAAATGATCTCCGGCGAAGCCAGCTGCCATTCGGTCGCGAGGTGCGACCAATCTTCCAGTCCGGACAAACGCGCGGCGAGACAATCGGCCACATACAAAGCATTGCTCCAACCGGAGGTCCACCAATCCGGCAGGGCACGGCCGCTGGTTTCGCATAAGGGTTGCACTTCGCTGCGAAATTGTTGCGCAGCCTCGCTGATCCGTGCCCGCATGACGTTCGCTGGCGGCAATTCGACAAATTGATTGCCGTCCGATGCGGTTGCACTTCGCGCGAGCCAGCGGTGGATCCACTGGCCAGTGGATCGGCTCCAGGCATCGCCACCCCCCTCATCCGCTTCAACTCCAAGAAAAATCTTCATCCAGATGAGCGCTGGAGTTTTGAGCGCCTTCTCCCAGTCTGTGACCCGCAAAGAAACCGCGCGTTCCGGAGATTTCAGCAGTGCAAACTCGTATTCGCCGCTCTCTCTGGACTGGCGCCGCGCGTCGTAGGCAACGCGGGTTTGCGTAGTGTCGATGGGATCGCCTTTGTCTTTTTCGGGAAACATCCTTGATTCGCTTAGCCACGCGCGCGTCTTCGCCTCAAGCGCGCGCATCACCTCTTGCGAAACCGCTTTACCGCGTGTCGCAAAGTAAAGTCGCGAGAAAAAATCGCTCGGATTCCACGTCCTTTCCGGCGCGGAGTCCTGAAACAAATTCGCAGTGACGCCGATTTTCTCTGCGGCCGACTCGATGAGATTGGAAAACTGGCGGCGCGCGATCTCTCGTTGTTCGGCCGCGCCGAGGTAAAGCGTCTTTCCTTCCTCGACGCTCCACTGTCCTTCGCCATGCCGCCCTTGCCGAATCGCGCGCCGATTCAATTGCCGGACCCGGCGGTTTAGATCGACAATCTCTTCATCACGAATAAAACCGGATTCATCATCAAGCGGCGGCCATTCACCTTCGTTTAAGCCGGCGAAAATAAGGTGCGACCAATCCTGTCCTTCCGCCGCGGCATACGGCAGCAGTTGGACCCGGCTGTAAGAATGATTGCCGGATTCGTCGCGGCCAATCGCCGGCGGTGAAATTATTTCCGCCAGCCAGCGAAGATAAGTTCGTCGTGAAACCGGAGCGGAGATGGCGCCGCTCCAATTTCTGCTCAGACGATCCACCTCCGACCATCTTTCCCTCCATTCAAACTGCTCAAAAATTTTGCGCGACTGCGAAAGAAAGATCGACATCGGTCCGCGCTCCGGCAAAAACGGCAATACGCTCAATCCGTCGGCGACGTGTGCCGAGACTTTGTCGTCTGCTCGGCGCGCGCAATGTTCGCGCAGCACGTGAATGTCGTCGATCAGAACGTCGTCGTAGGCGCGGCGCAGAGTTTTTTCGACATCGTGGATCGACAAGCCGGAGAAAAGCCCGGCGCCATTTTCAAATGCGCGCAGAAAACGAAGCAAAATGTTGAGTCGCGGATTTTCCTGCAATTCCAGCCACGCACGCCAGTCCGGGCCATCGAGCGGGTGCGGCGCCGCGTGACCGATCCCGTCGCCATGCGGAATTTTCGCTTCTTCGAGCAGTGCAGCGACCAGGCGATGCAGACCGCCGGGACCGGAAAATAAAATCCCAATTCGTTCGCAGCGCTTTTCGGAAAGGAACTGCCCGGTTAACGCAACAATAGCCTGCGCCTGTTCGGTTGTGTTACGCCCCACAAGAAAATGCACATTCGCGATCGGGTGCGCGTCGCGCGCTTTTAATTCTGATGGTGTTTGCGGCAGGCGCGCTAATTCCGCGAATGAAGATGTCGATCTTTCCGTATGGGCGGCGATCGGCTGCGCGGCGCCGAATGTTTCCTCCCAGGTTCCGACCCATGTTTCATCGAGATCGCGCGCTTCATCTCGCGGGTCGCTCAGAATGACGGTTGCCTTTGTGGCCGAGGCCACTGCTGCACGCAAGAGTGGCCAGAGCGGCCAGTGCGTCGAATTGAATCCGGTGACCAGCAGATTGCTGAAGCGCGGCGGGCTTTTTTCCGCTGCTTGAACGGCGGCGCGGTCGGCTTGGTGGACCATTTGAAATCCGCATTTTCTGGCGAGCTCGTGAAATTTGGCGGCGATTTCACGCAGCGCGGCAGGCCCTGAATCCTTAAAACTCCAGCCAGCTCCGCTCAATTGATCGATCGCGCGAAGCAGATGATCGGGGGCGCGCGCGGCTGACCTTGCGATTGTGGAAAGATCGACATCGTTTTGTTTTT
>DMCG01000185.1:4633-5692 GCA_003445855.1 Spartobacteria bacterium
GGCACTCCACGCAGGAGCAGTTCCCGCAATTGTGCGGGCGAAAGAAAGTTCACCGCCAGCAGCGAAATGCGGCGCTCGAGCAGCAACGCGCGCAAAAAGGACGCGTGACTGTAAAATGGAATGACAACGGCAACCGGCTCTTTGTTTGCGACCGCTGTGGCGGAGACAGATTCAAACCAAGGCCGGAGAACATTCTCCCATGCCGCCCGAAAGGAAGCGCCGATGTGCAACGAAACTCGACGTGGATTTTCGACCGGTCTCCCGCTTCCTCTAGGCACCGCTCACTGTAGCAAATTCGCGTTCGAATACATTTTTTCTTGATCGCGCAGGCTGCGCCGGTCGCCCTGGCGCTGCGTGATGCCGGCGCAGTCGAGATGCTCGAGGAAAGGCACCATCACTCGCCGGGAAGTACCCAGCGTCTGACGCAACTGGCTCACCGTTGCTGGCCCGTTTTTGGAAATGAATTCAGTGACGGCGGATTTCATACGCCGAAAATTTTCCGATAATAGAACGAGGTCCGAACCCACTTCGATGATTTCTCCCTGCTCGATCAAAAATTGGAGCGCTTGCTGCGCATGTCGATCTAACGCGATCTCTTTGCGAGACGGCGGATCGAATGATTTTTCCGAGAGTGCTTCTCGAATTTTTGTCGCGGCAAGCTCGAGGTGTAGCGGCAACGTTGGCCGATGGGAAATTCGTGCGATCACCGAATCTTTCCGAAGAAAATCGTCAGTGCACAGGTCTGAAATTAGCGTTTCAAACAGGTCAGGCGGCTGATCGCGCAGCGCTGTGCGCAGGTCGCTCAGATCGAGACCAGCGCGTTCGGGATTTCTTTTGTGCGCGTCATCGATCAAGTGCGTCGCACGAGCGCGCAACGCTTGCCAGGTCTCAGCATCCGCCACGATCTCTTCAGAAACGACAATTTCATTACGGCGCTGCAAACGGAGCAGCGCTTCAGCAATTTCCCCCGCACTGAAGCGCGACTTACGAAGAAGCATTTCTCTTCGCGCGAATCCGCGCAGTGCAATTTCAGAACGAAGGCAAAGATCGACATCGTCC
>DMCG01000185.1:5967-9117 GCA_003445855.1 Spartobacteria bacterium
AAGGCAAAGATCGGTGACTGCAATCTCAATTGCGCGATCGCCTGTTTGCCCGGTTCGAGCGCGTGGTCTTCTAGCAAAGCAATCTTAGCGTGGAACCGCGCCGTACCGTGGTGAACGTGGACCGAACTTCCATTCTTGAGCGGTCGAGCGGCCGGATCTCCGCGGCCAAGGCGCGGCGATTTTTCGAGGAGAACATCAAATGTGGCGCTGGGCCGGCCAAGATCGACAATGGTGATAACGTCGCCGCGTTTGATTTGCCCGGGGCCGGTTCCAGGGGCGACATCCGGAAGATTCATTGCAGTGCGCATGCCCGGTTCGGCGGCTTCCAACTCGCACCGGTGACTTTGAATGGATCGAATGCGCGCTTCAAAATTTTGCGGTTGAACAACAACACTTTGACCACGCCAAAGTTTTCCTCCCGTCAATGTGCCAGTCACAACCGTGCCGATCCCGCGCAAAGTAAAGGCGCGATCGATAAACAAACGCGGCTTTCCCACATCGCACGCCGGCTGGATCGTTGAAAGCTCGGACGCGAGCGCAGTCTTCAAGTTTTCAATTCCGTCGCCAGTGCGAACGGAAGTCGCAATGATCGGAGCTTGCGCAAAGGCGGTGTCGCGCAACTGGTCGCGAATTTGCGCGGTCGTTTTCTGAATCCCGCCCAAGTCACTTTTGGTGAGCGCAATCACAGTTCGTTTCACTCCGAGGTAAATCAAGATTTGGAGATGCTCTTCCGTTTGTGGCATCCAACCGTCGTCCGCTGCGACAACCAAAAGCGCCAGGTCGATCGAGCCGACTCCGGCGATCATCGTTCGGACGAAATTTTCGTGGCCCGGTACATCGACAATGCCGATGGAAAAAGTTGCGGGCTGAGAGTTGAGAGTTGAGAGCGGTGCAGAAAGTTGGAGATGCGCGAAGCCAAGTTCAATCGTGATGCCGCGCGCTTTTTCTTCCGGCAGGCGATCGGGATCAATTCCGGTAAGCGCTTTGACGAGCGCGCTCTTGCCATGATCGACATGGCCGGCCGTTGCGAGAATGAAATGCTTGTCGATCACTCGTCCTCGGATTCGCGATTGCCCGCGGTCCTTGCGCATGCTGCGCGAATCGCATCGACGACCGCGTCATCCTGTTGTGGAAAAATTGTGCGCAGATCGAGTTTAAAACGCTCGTTCGCGATGTGGCCGATCACGGGCGGCGACGAGCGGCGGAGGGTAGTGGCGAAGTCGCGGACAGTACAATTTTCCGGAAGAATGTCGATCGTAACCGACGACATGACTGACCTCGGCAACGTGCCGCCGCCGACCTTGACGGTGCCGCGCCCAATCACGATTTGCAGCGGCAATCCGCGTAGCCGGCCAAAGATTGCCGCGGCGCGTGCGCGCAATTCGTCTTTGGAAATCTGCAAGAACGCGATTGCCGGGATTTCGGACGACGAATCGTTGAGGTGAAGATCGACAGTCGATTGCAGCGCGGCGAAAATCAGCTTGTCACAGCGCAACGCGCGGAATAACGGATCGCGCTTCAGTGCGGCGATGAAGCGCTTTTTCCCCGCGATGATCCCGGCTTGCGGGCCGCCGAATAACTTATCGCCGCTGAAGCAAACAAGATCGGCGCCATCATTGAGCGCTTCGGCGGGCGTCGGCTCGTGCTCCGGTATTCCAAATTGTTCCGTCGCAACGATTGCGCCGCTTCCCAAATCCTCAGCAAAGGGAACGCGCTTCTTTCGGGCGAGCGCGGCGATTGCCGCCGAAGAAGGCGATTCGACGAAACCGCTCATGAAAAAATTACTGCGATGAACTTTTAAAATCATCGCCGTCTTCGAGCTAATGGCTCGCGCGTAATCGGCGAGCGTCGTTTTGTTTGTAGCGCCGACCTCTCGCAGCTTCGCGCCGGTTGCTTCAAGAATTTCGCCGATGCGAAATCCGCCGCCGATTTGGACCAGCTCACCGCGCGAGATGACGACTTCCGGTTTGGTCCTGGTAAAATGTTGAACGATGAGCACCAACGCGGCCGCACAGTTATTGACGACCGCGGCTGATTCGGCGCCGCAAAGCAGCGCGAGCGCGTTCTCGATGTAAGCTCCGCGGTGCCCTCGGTTACCTGTCACAAGATCGTACTCGAGATTGGAATAGGCCGAACCGACTTCGCTGAGCGCACGGACCGCCGCTGAGGCGAGCGGGGCGCGGCCAACGTTTGTGTGAATGACTATCCCGGTTCCGTTAATGACCGGTTGCAGCCGGCTGGCGCGAAGCTGCTCGAGCGAAATGCGCACCAGATCGACAATCGATCGACATTCGGGAATTTTGCCCGAGGCGCGGATTTTCGAAAGTTCTCGCCGGACAAGATCGACAATCAACGGCCGCGGCAGATCGATTTTGCCTAACGAATCTAGCACCTTCGTGACTGAGGGAATGGCGCGGCGTGAAAGGCTTACTCGCTTATGCATAGGAGAGGTTCGCGCGCGGAAACAATTTTCCCGATGATGGCGGCGCATGCTGTGCGATTCCGTTTGAGCAGCGCGAGCACTTTATTGAGACGGCCTGGCGCGACGGCGAGAAGCAAACCGCCGCTGGTTTGCGCATCGGTGAACAAAATTCGTTGCGGCTGCGGTGTCTTGCGCCAGTCCGCAATTCTATTCGCGGTTTTCAGGTTGTCGCGACTGCCTCCGGGAATGCAGTCGCGCGCGATCAAGTCGAACACCTCGTCGGCGATTACGGGAACTCGATCGGCGAGAATCTCCGCGCTTACTCCGCTGGCACGGCACATTGAGGCGAGATGACCGAGCAATCCGAAGCCGGTGACGTCCGTCGCCGCGCGAACCAAGCCGCGGTGGGCGAGATCTGCGCCGATAATATTAATGCGCGACATCAGCGCGATCGTTTTCTTTTTGAGCGATCTCGAAACCGAGCCTCGCTTGATCGCGGTCGTGACGATTCCGGTCCCGAGCGGTTTGGTGAGCAGAAGCAAATCGCCCGGTCGCGCATTGGCATTGGTCATGATGTGTCGAAGATCGACAATCCCCGTGACGGCGAGGCCGTAGAGTGGTTCCGGCGAGCGGATCGTGTGCCCACCGATGATGGCGCAATCGACTTCGCGTGCTTTGGAAAGGCCGCCGCGCAAAATCGTGGCGATGGTTTTAGCAGATATTTTTTC
>DMCG01000185.1:9404-10840 GCA_003445855.1 Spartobacteria bacterium
TGAAATGGATCATCGACAATTGGCGTAAAGAAATCCACGGTTTGGACAAGCGCGCGGGAGCGGTCGAGGCGATAGACTCCGGCGTCATCGGCCGCAGCTGAGCCGACGATCACGCGGGGATCGCGTACGAAAGGTAGCTGACGCAAAACTTGCATCAGGGCCTGTTGGCTCAACTTGGAAGCTCACCCCGCGCAGGAGGAAAGCGACGTGAGCTTGCGAATTTGCTCGCGCGACATCCTATTCACCCCCTTTCGGGTTTGCCGCCGAGACGGCGGCTACTACAAACCATTTGCGATTGCGAAGGAAAAAGGCGGAGAGGACAGGAATCGAACCTATCCCGCCACTTGCGTGGCGACGACGGTTTTGAAGACCGCGAGGGCCACCAGGCACCCTTCACTCTCCGAGACACAGAAAACGTCCAACGTTGACTCGCGATCTCCCGATCGCTCGCCGCTCTCCGAGCGGCAGTGCGGTCCATCCGCCGGCTTCCCAGCACGGCGTATTCAACGTCCAACTTCCAACGTCGAACTAAGAGCGGGGTGGAGCGAACGCGACGATTACTTGATTGCTTTGATGGCGCGCACGATCGTGTCGAAATCCGGCCAATCGCCGGAATCGAGTTTGGAATGGAGAAGTTTACCATTGGCGCGAATCTCAAATGCTCCGCCGCTCGAAGGAATGAGAGTGAGCGACTTGATGCGCTCGCCAAGTTCGAGAATTTTGGCCGCCAAACTGACGGCCTTGGGCGTGTAGTTTCAAACCACGCAGTATTCGATCGATACCTCGGTTTTCATCCTCAACTCCTTTCGCTGAAGGTTACCGATGCGGTGAATGCCGGTCAAGAATGTGCGTCTTCGGTGATTGCGAGATCCCTCGCACTCGCTCGGGATGACAAGCTACCGATTGCGCGTCGAAGCGGGCGCCTCGGCTCCGGTTTCACCGCCGGGCCCGAATAAGATCGAGAAGACGACGAAAACTTGTGCGCGCGGCGAATCATCGGTGCACCCAAAGAGCGGTGAAACGTCAACGCGGGTATTGTGCGTCGGTTTCCATGCAATGGTCGGACCGACAACGAAACTGTGGAGCGGATCGGCGCGCGTATCTTTGTCGGTGAAATTACGATATTGCATTTCGACGCCGGTTTTAAGACGTTCGTGCTCGAGCCAGATCGGAATTACCGCGCTCTGGGCAAAGCCCCACTCGCGACCGCGATCAAAACCAATTTCCTGCTCAAAAAACCAGTTCATGGCCCATTCGACCCGTTCGCCGAAATCTTCCGCCAATAATAACCTGAACTCGTAGGCATCAGGCATTTTGGGTTTTCCTTCCTCCTGCATTTGTTCTTCATCGAGCGGCTCAAGGTTAAGGCGCGCGGATCGAGCGAGTTCCTCCTCTGCCATGGCTTGCTCCGGTGGTCGTTCTTCGTGAAGAATGCG
>DMCG01000224.1 GCA_003445855.1 Spartobacteria bacterium
CTGTGGTCAGATGCAGCTTCCATTCCATCAGCGACAAAATGCAAAGCGACCTTTCAATGCTAGCTTCGACGCGAAACTGAAACGGCGGCCATGACTTACGAGACCTTCTGCGGCGGCATTTTCGAGACCAATTGCTATCTGGTTCAGGCGCCGGAAGGCTGGATTTTGTTTGATGCGCCCGATGGCGCTTGCGATTGGCTCGAATCGCACCATCTCAATCCAAAACTTTTGCTGCTCACGCATGGACATATCGATCACGTCCAGGACGTCGCTAAAATCAAACGCCGCTTCAATTGCCCGGTCGGTTGCCATCCCATTACCGCGCCGATGATTTCCGATCGCGAATTCTTTCGCAGTTTCGGGTTTGAGTTGGAAATCGAACCGGTCCAGCCGGATTTCATGATCGAAGAAGACCCGGCCAGAAATTTTCTCGGGCTGGAAATGCAAGTGCTCGAAGTTCCAGGTCATTGCCCCGGCAGTCTTTGTTTCTTCTCGCGGAAAGACGAATTGCTCATCGGCGGCGACGTGCTTTTTGCCAGCGGCGTCGGGCGCTGGGATTTGCCGGGCGGAGATGTCGATCTTTTGTTCGCGGGGATCAAACAAAAAATATTTCCGCTCGGCGACAACGTGACCGTGCTTCCTGGCCACGGACCGCCCACGAAAATCGGGACCGAGCGCCAGACAAACCCGTTCTTGTCTGGGCGTTAGATCAATCGAGCCAACACCGTCCCGAGCTGCTGTAAACCTTCGATTGGTTCGACAATGCGGCCCAGCGATTTCACCGCCGCGGGAATATGTTCGAGAAATTGCTTGTGACCTTTGACCAGGCCGAGAAAGCCATAGGCGCCCAGAGCCTGCATCAGCCGCTGTATCGCGCAAAGTCGAAGCGTGGAGTCGAATTCACCGTTAACGTTGAACCCATTTCTAATCTGCTGCTCGCGATAATAAGCGATCAGTTCGTCGCGCTCTTCGCTCGCAACATCGACATATGGATCATAGAGCAACGACGCGAGATCGTATTGCGCAAGACCGGGCCGCATTCCTTGAAAATCGATCAGATAGGCCTGGCCATTGCGCATGAGAATGTTTTGCGATTGAAAATCGCGATGCACCAAAACTCGCGGCAGACCCGCGAGACGTTCCGCGATTTCGCGCAAGGCCGGCAAGGTGGCGAGCGCAGCGAGCTTTACGTTGTCGATCTTGAAATGGCGGCCCAAACAATTCTCAAAAAAATAATTCTGTTCCCAAAGATAAAGCGCGGCGTTGAACTCGGCCGGTAACTCGTCGCGGATCGCGTTCGATTCGGTTTCGGGCACACGATGCAGCCGGGCGACCTCATCCAGCGCCGATTCGTAAAATGCGCGGCGCACCAGCCAGCTTTCGCCGCGGTAACTGAAAAGGTCGCGCTCGCCCAGATCTTCGATCCAGATCAATCCCTCGTCCGGATCGTGATAATAGATTTTCGGCGCGCGAATCCCGTGCGCGGCGAGAAACTTCGCGATCGCGACGTAGTGCCGGTTCTCTTCGCGCTCCAAATTGTATTTCACGAGGATGAGCGCCTGCTCCAGCGAGCAATTCACTCGATAAAATTTTCGGTCCGAACCGCCTTTCTCGATCGGCGTGATTTTTACTTCGTCGACATCGAAGCGCGGGAAGTGCATCCGCGTTTGGCGAAGAAGGAGATCGGTTCTCATGGGGCTTAGATGTCGATGTTACGATGCACGCCGCTAACTTTTTGGCGGGAGCGGACAATACAACTCCGGAGTTCACTTCGTGAAGCAATTTGTGCACCGGGCCACAAAATTGTGTCGTCCAAAATTGCGCCTTCTCCCACGCGGCAGTCCGCGCCAATGACCGAGCATCCCCGCACTTGCGCCGTTGGATCGACAATCGCGGTCTTGTGGATCGACAATCGCCATTCCGGATCGCTGACCGGATAACTTGGGAAATTCAGCGAAGGTAAATCGCGGTGCAGCTGCAAATACGCCTCGCGATTGCCAACGTCCCACCAATGTCCTTCGTCGATCACGATCCCGCCGAGCTTTTCGCCGCGGCGAATCAGCTCCAAAAAAACCGGGATGACGGAGCGTTTCACTCCGCGCTCCAGACGATCGACAAATTTTGGATCGACAATGTAGACGCCGGTAAAAACAAATTCTTCCGGCGCGCCCGTGCCAAGTTGATTGCGGATGTCGATGATGCGGCCCGTTCCTGAATCAAACGCGATCTGTTTCGGTTCAGCCCTGGACCGCAGCGCCAGGGTGACGGTGTTGCCGGCGCGAAAGTGATTGTCGATCAAACGCGCGATCGGCAAATCGGTGAGGACGTCACCGTTGTAAACCAGGAGGGGCTCGTCGCCTAACGAGTCGGCGATATTCGCGATTCCGCCGGCGGTTTCGAGCAGATTCGGCTCATGACGGAATTCGATCTTGCGATCGCGATATGTCGATCTTGGGAAGATTTCGGCAAACCGCTCCGGGCGATGATGCGTGTTCACAAAAAACCTCTCGACGCCGAGATCGATCAAATGATCAAAGGCGAAAGTAATGAGCGGTTTCTGAAAAATCGGGGCGAGCGGCTTGGGCAGGTCGTCCGTCAGCGCGCGCAGACGCGTCCCGAGTCCTGCGCCGAGCACGAATGCTTGAGTAATGGGTGTCATGAAACTCGACCGATTAGTAAGCTCTCATCTTGAGCGAAGCGAAGGATCTCACAATCAAGGCAGTGCGAGATTCCTCGGTCCGAGCCGGACTGGCGTTTTCGCTCGGAATGACAATAAACGCGGACGCAAGCGTGAGCCAAGTCCCGCGCCGAGGACGAAAGCTTGTCTGATTGCCATAACGTTGTAGCGGCGCTTGATATAAGCGTCGAATCTTTAAAACTGCGGCTGACACAGCCGCCACTACACGCTACAAATTCAAGCATGGCAGAAGAGATCGTCTGGCGCGGCACCTCATCGCAATGGAAAAACTTTGGCGTGTACATTCTATGCGCGCTCTTCTGCTGGCTCATCGTGCCGATCTTTATTGCGCTGGCGCGATATCTCCAAACGAAAAATAAAATCTACGAGCTTACGACCGAGCGGCTCAAAATCACGGAAGGCATTTTCAGCAAAGTGACCGACACGCTGGAATTGTATCGAGTAAAGGATCTTGAGACGCGGCAGCCCTTTCTTTATCGGCTGGTTGGGGTCGAGAATGTGCAGATGAATACTTCCGACACATCTTCGCCGTTCATTTTCATCCAGGCCATTCCGCACGCCGCCGGGCTCGGCGACAAAATTCGCAATCAAGTCGAGATCATTCGTCAGCAAAAAGGCGTCCGTGAGATCGACGTCGAATAGCAGATGTAGTCACGGCGCTCTGTCGCCGTGTCCACGCGCATCAATATTTCCAGCGAAATGGCCATTCTTTAATCGAGCGGACTCTTCACGCCGATACCGGGCTTGTTCAGCACGTGCGTGTAAATCATCGTCGTGCTCACATCTTTATGGCCGAGTAGTTCCTGCACCGTTCTGATATCGTAGCCATTTTCGAGTAGATGCGTGGCGAAGGAATGTCGAAAGGTGTGGCAGCTGGCCGCTTTATTTATGCGGGACACACGCACGGCGGATTTGACGGCATTCTGCAGATTTTTCTCGCTCACATGATGCCGTTGTTCGATGCCAGTGCGCGGATCAGCCGAGCGTTTCAGCGCGGGAAAAACGTATTGCCAGGCCCACTCGCGAGAAGCATTCGGCATTTTCCTCTCCAGCGCGCCGGGCAGATGGACCGTGCCGAAACCTTGTGCAAGATCGACATCGTGCCGCCGTTTTACCTCATCCAGATGATCGCGCAACGCTGGCACGACGGAAACCGGCAGCATCGTTCTTCGGTCTTTACCACCCTTGGAATCCCGCACCACGATGTGCAGGTATTGAAAATCCACATCCTTAACGCGCAGACGCAGACATTCGAGCAGGCGCAGGCCACTGCCATAAAGCAGCTCTGCCATTAACCGGTATTGACCGGCTAATTGCGCTAGCACAGCGCGCACTTCCGCCGGGCTGAGCACAACCGGTAGTTTGGGCGGACGTTTCACTCGCACCACGCCACCGATGAAAGCCAGTTCACGTCCGAGCACTTCTTTGTACAAAAAGAGCAGCGCGCTCAGGGCTTGGTTTTGCGTAGAAGCGGCCACTTTCCCTTCCACGGCGAGGCCGCTCAGGAAAGCCGAGATGTCTCTCTCGTCGAGTTCGCGCGGATGGCGTTTGCCGTGAAAGAGAATGAAGCGCTTCATCCAGGCCAGATAAGCTTCCTCCGTGCGAAGGCTGTAATGCCTGAGGCGCAAAAGCCGACGCACCTGCTCGAGCAATTTGGGCTTGCCAGCGGGGGAAGCGCCCGGTAAAGGATCAACCATGTCTTCGTTTTACCCGGAACCTTCCGTGGGGGAAAGCCGAAATAGGCGAAACAAACTTTCGTCGAATTGTAGTTAGACCTATGCGACCGCTTCCCGGGCTGACGTTTATCGTTCTTACGAGTGTGGCCTTCACGGGATGTGAGAAGCGCACGGCGCGATACATCCACATCGGGCCGGATTCATTACCGACGAAAAGCTATGAGCACAGACCGGAGGAGCCCTTCAACCGCTCAGATTACGTGATCAGGTTGAAGCAGATGACGAGTTTTTATGACGTTCCGGGCGAGGCCGGCTACTTCATGAACGGCGAAGATTACGGCTTCGACGGCCTCTCATTCATCCTGACCGAGACCCAAGCGGGCGGCGGCCCGCCTTTGCATACGCACGAGAGTGAGGAATCGCACATCGTTCTGCACGGCCAGGTTGAGTACGTGATCGGCGATCGGCGATTTACAGTGGAAGGACCATATGTGGTGCGGGTTCCAGCCGGGGTGCCGCACACTTTCCGGAATGCCGGGATGGAACCGTTCAATCTCATAGCCGTCTTTCCTGACAAGCATCTTACCTACAAAGAGCTCGGGAAGAATCCGCTTGTGAAACCAGCCAAGTAACTCATTTGCACGGGCCGATGACAAAACATGAACTCGGAACGCCTCCCACAAGTCTAACCAAGCGCTCCAGCCAACGGCTCCGCTGCGTTATGTTTTCGATGTCGATCTTCGCTAGTGTGATTAAACCCGCTGCCACTTGCGCTCCCCTGAGCCGTGGCTGAGCTT
>DMCG01000202.1 GCA_003445855.1 Spartobacteria bacterium
ATCATCGCTTTGCGCAGATCAGTGAAATGTACGGTCTTCACTGTGTCAGCCAAATATCCCGCGATGCCGCCGGCGAACGTGTCCCCTGCCCCGGTCGGATCGTGAATGTCTTCCAGCGGATAGGCGCCGCAGCTGAAAAATTCATCATCGCCGAAGAGCAATGCGCCGTGCTCCCCTTTTTTTATCGCCACGTAGCGCGGCCCGAATTTACGGATGCGCGCGCCGGCTTTGATCAAGCTTGTCTCTTTGGTCATTTCCCGCGCCTCGCTGTCGTTCAAGATGAGAAGATCGACACGTGGAAGCAGCCCATCCAAATCCGCGCGCGTCGTCTCGATCCAGAGGTCCATCGTATCGGCTACAACAAAGCGCGGCTGTTCCATTTGATCGAGCACATGGGATTGCAAGGACGGCGCGATGTTTGCCAGCAAAACAAAATCGGTTTTGCGATACGAATCGGGCAACTTGGGTTTGAAATGTTCGAAAACATTCAGCGCCACCGAACGCGTTTCGCGCGTGTTCAAGTCCCACGAATATTCGCCGGACCAGCGAAAAGTTTTCCCGTTCACCCGCTGCACTCCCTCACTGTCGATCTTGCGCGATTTCCAAAACTCGAACTCCGAATCGGGAAAATCGTTCCCGACAACACCGACAAGCTTGACCGGTGAAAAAAAACTCGCTGCCGCTGCGGCGTAGGAAGCTGAGCCGCCTAATAAATCGGCATGTTCTTCGACCGGCGTCTTGACCGTATCGAGGGCAATGGAGCCGACGACTAATACAGACATAAATCAGAGATCAGAAGTCAGAGGTCAGCGATCAGAAGCTTTTTGCAAGCGCGGGCGTACTCGACGATATCGGGCGCTTTCAATAATCCGGAAACGATGGCGACGCGCCGTGCGCCTGCGGCGATGACTTGCTCGAGATTGCCGATCTTGATTCCGCCGATGCAAAAGACGGGCAGGTGTACATCGACATGTAATTGTTTGATATCTCGCAATCCGATCGGTTTGTAATCCGGCTTGGTCGGCGTCGCGAAAATCGGACCAAACCCGATGTAGTCGGCGCCTTCACGTTGCGCGGCGGCTGCTTGCGCCACGCTGTGGGTTGATTTTCCGATAACGATGGCGCGCCCAGTTTTTTCTCGGGCTATCGAGATTGAATCATCCTCCTGGCCGACATGCACACCTTCCACCGGAATTTTTCGCGCAATTTCGGCATAATCGTTCACGATCAGCGGAATCGAAGATCGACATGTAATTTTGTGCAGCTCGGCTGCAAGATCGACAAGTTCATCGATCGACTGTTGTTTGCCGCGCAGTTGGATAAGATCGACATCTCCTTCGATCATCGCTTCGGCTACGCGAGGCACATCTAAGACATCAACGTAGCTTAGATCTAAGATACCGTAGAGCCGGCAATCGCTTAGACTTCGCAACGTCGTTACTCGTGCAGCCGGCGACCAGGCGCATGCCTCAGCTCGAAATTCTCCGAGGCCATTACTCGCTCGACAAAACCGGTATCGTATTTCCCATCCCGGAATTCGGCGCTGCGCATGATGGCCGCATGAAATGGGACCGTCGTTTTAATTCCTGTGATGTAATACTCGTCCAGGGCCCGGCGCATCCGATCGATGGCCGAAATGCGCGTCGCGCCGACGGTGATTATTTTCGCGATCATGGAATCGTAATATGGCGGCACGATGTAGCCAGTGTAAGCATGCGAATCGATGCGAACCCCGCGGCCACCGGGCGCGTAGTAAAAAGCGATTCGTCCAGGCGACGGTTGAAAATCTTTGGCCGGATCTTCGGCGTTAATGCGACATTGGATCGCGTGGAGTCGCGGGGTCGCATGGGCGACGTGCGGCGAAAGCGGCTGACCGGCGGCGATGCGAATCTGTTCCTTGACCAGATCGCAACCGTAAACCTCTTCAGTGATGGTGTGCTCCACCTGAATACGAGTATTCATCTCGATGAAGTAAAAGTGTCGATCCGCATCGACGAGAAATTCAACCGTGCCGGCATTCTCGTAACCGACCGATTTCGCCAGTTTCACCGCGGCATTGCCCATTTTCTTACGAAGCGCCGCGGTCATGAGGGGCGATGGACATTCCTCGATGACTTTTTGGTTGCGCCGCTGAATGGAACAATCGCGCTCGCCGAGATGAACGACGTGGCCATGCTGGTCGGCCACGATTTGAAACTCAATATGATGCGGATTGACGATCAACTTCTCGATGTACACTCCTCCATTCCCAAAAGCTTTCTCGGCCTCGTGACGCGCGCTGTGAAAACCGGTAATAAGACTCGGTTCATTGTGGGCGGTGCGCATTCCTCGTCCGCCCCCGCCGGCGGTGGCCTTGATCATGACGGGGTAGCCGATTTTCTTCGCGATCCTGACCGCTTCCACCTCTGTCTCGACGATCCCATTGCTTCCCGGTGTCACCGGCACGCCGGCTTTGCGCGCACAAGCGCGCGCCGTGTTTTTATCGCCCACGGCCTGCATCGCGCTTGAGGACGGTCCGATAAATTTGATCTTGCAGCTTTCGCAGACTTCGGCGAAGTGCGCGTTTTCCGCCAGAAAACCGTAGCCGGGATGGATGGCATCGACATTACCCACTTCGGCCGCGCTCATGATGCGATCGATTTTTAAATAACTTTCCGAGCTTGGCGCCGCCCCGATGCAGATCGATTCGTCGGCGAGTTGAACGTGCATCGAATCAACGTCCGCCTCGGAATAAACCGCCAGCGTACGAACGCCGAGCTCCTTACAAGCGCGGATGATGCGCAGCGCGATCTCGCCGCGGTTGGCAATCAGGACTTTCTCGAACATGATGGTAGAGCGCGACCACCGGGCGCGCCGACTTCGCCCTCGGCTCTCAATTATCTGACACGGAAAAGGACCTGACCGAACTGCACCGGTTTGCCACTCTCGGCCACAACTTCCGCGATGACTCCGCTTACTTCCGCTTTTATTTCGTTCATCACTTTCATTGACTCGATAATGCAAACGACCGTGTCCTCAGTGACTGTTTTTCCCACATCGACAAACGGCGGTGCGTCCGGCGAGCCGCCGCGGTAGAACGTGCCCACCATGGGTGAAACGATGTCCTTGAGCGTCGTTTCAATTGCCGGAAGTGCCGCGGCGGGCGGACTGTTTGAAACCGCCGTCGTTGGAGACGGCGACACAGTTGCGGGCGCGGAAATGATCGGTTGGTCGCCGACGCCTTTTTGCAGCTTCAGGCGAAAACCATTTTTCTCCATCTCGAAGACCGAGAGGTCGTTCTTCTTCATCAAATCGATGATGGCTTTGATGTCTTTGAGGTCCAAGGCGGCTCCTATTGGTGAAAACTGAAGGTTTAGATAAAGCGTTTTTGCAAGCGAGGTCAAGTCAACGAATCAATTGTTGTAGCCCCGAAAGCGTTCGGGGCTGTCCTCAGCGGCAGAATTTGCGATGTTCAACACTATTGGAATGAAAACTTCAGTCGCCTTTAAAATCATTGACGAGACGGATGCTTATCTCGTTGTCGACAAACCGCCGTTTCTTCTCGTGCATCCGACCAAGCCGAGCGGCGCGCCAACGTTATGGAAAGAATTACGCGAGCTGCTCGCGTTTGAAATCGCGAATGGCGGTCAGGTTTCGATTGTGAACCGGCTGGACCGCGAGACGAGCGGTTTGGTCCTGGTTGCAAAAACCCCCACGGCGGCACGGCGATTTGGTCTCTTGATGCAGCAACAACGATTGAAGAAAGAATATCTGGCGATCGTTTGGGGCTGGCCGGATTGGGAAAGGAAAATTGTCGATGCACCGTTGGATCGACAAGGAAAACATCGACAATGGAGCCGCGGGGACGCGAGCGACATGGATGGGCAACGCGAAGGGGCGAGCTTTCGGGAGAAAGCGAGTCAATCAGCGATTTGGCTGAAGCAAATGATTCACCCGACCGGCGCGCCGGCGAAGACTGAGTTCCATGTCGAGCGGCGGTTCGTTAGATCGACAATCGAAAAATTCAGCCTCATTCGCGCAATCCCGCACACCGGCCGCACACACCAGATTCGGGTCCATCTCGCTTCAACCGGTCACCCGGTTGTCGGCGACAAGATCTATGGCCCGGATGAAAAGCTTTATCTCCAATTTATTGAGACTGGGTGGACGTGCAAGCTGGAGCGGCAACTACTCCTGCCGCGCCACGCTCTTCATTCCACAAAGCTCGCGGTCGATGGCGAGCACGAATGGACCAGTCCGCTACCTGTCGATCTTGCCGAATTTTGTAGCGGCGCTCTATGAACGCCGCACTAATACTCGGCGGTCGTAGACCGCCGCTACAGAAACGTTGCTCGATTGCAATTGAACCAACCACTCCTATGGTAGCGCGCCTTGTGAAAATATTTTGCATCGCGTTACTCGTCGGCGCTCTTTTTGCCACGCAGCGAGGATTGGCAGGCGTGGAAAGCGTTGCGAACGAACCGTTCGACGTGCCAAGATTCGAATTAGCGGCCGAGTCTGCCTATTTATTCGGTTTCATTAATAGCCCGCACAGTTATGAAATCGGCGCGGAGTTTCTGGCGGCTCGCGTCCGCTGGGGCGTAAGGCAAAGCGACGATTGGCTGCGCGGTTACAATCAATTTTACGTTCTGGCAATGGCCGAGCCGATTTTCCGCGGCATTGAAAATCATTATTTCGGCCTGAATTTTGGCGCGCGTTATAATTTTGTTCAGCCCCGAATGCTTTCGGGGCTCGTTCCGTACATTTCAGGCGGTCTTGGTTTGGGCTGGATCGACAGCCATTCGAACATCCCGGGCGGGCAGGGCCAAAATTTCACTTTCAACATTTTAACGGCGGCCGGTGTAGCGTACGAGCTGAACGCACGTTGGAAAGTCGAGGTGGGCGTTCTTTATGAACATCTCTCGAATGGCGGACAGACTGATCCAAACCCGAGTTTAAATCTTCTCGGGCCGCAAATCGGGGTGACGCATTCATTTTAGCACGATGATGCCTTCACTGCGCGTCAGGTCGATCTCTGTAGGGGAAGCTGCCAGCTTCCCAACAACACGGACGCGGGACGCTAACAGCGTCCCCTACAACGCCTGCAAAGGATGACTCCGGCAGACGAAAACATTCTGGTCGTTGGGCGAAGCTTGTTTGATCAACTGGGCAGTTTTCAGGGGCTCAACTTTGAGCCGGGAAAATACTTACCGGCGATTCTTTTGCGCGGGAATCATTTGTTTGTTCCGCGCTCAAAGGCAGAGAACGATCCCAACTACAAGCAGATCATCCCCTATGTAATGCTAGCCTTTGAGGACAACGTTCTCTATTACATCCGCGGGAAAAGAGCGGGCGAGCAGCGGCTAGTAGCCAAAGGATCAATTGGAATCGGTGGACACTTGAATGATGGCGATGCCGGTCTGTTCAATCTCGACGAGGAACACTATAACCGAGTCGTTGAGCGCGAAGTTCACGAAGAAATCCATTTAATCGCAAAATTTCAAAATCGCATCGTCGCGCTTTTAAATGACGACACGACTGACGTGGGCCGCGTCCATCTGGGCGTCGTCCACGTTTTTAAATTGGCGGAACCGAAGGTTGAAAAACGCGAAGCGATGATTACCGGTCTGGCATTTCTTACGAAAAAGGAATTGGTTTCGCGCCGCGAATCGCTGGAAAGCTGGTCACAGATTTGCGTCGACTCGCTCGAGCGCCTGCTGCGCTAGTTGGCCGCTGTCCTCGGCGGCTCATCGCAGTGTGCGGCCGGGGGACGACGGCGTCTACAGCGATAAGATTGACAATTACAAGATCGACAATCGCGACGCGCCTAGCGTTCCCGGTCCAAATTGAGCGCAAGCGTGTCGATTTGCCATCGCCCGACAGGGTGTGAAGTGCCGAGCTCGATCCGGGCGCCTCTTGTCGGATAATTCACGTGCGCGGTAAAAAAACCCCTCGGCTCAAAAAACTGCGATTGGAATGTGATGTCACCCTTCAGGTCGATTGGCCCCACCGGCGTTCCAAGCTGCTGGAGCTTCGAAATCAACTCCTGTTGTGCGGAAGGCGGAAAATCGAGGCGGGCCGCGGGACCAAGCCGCGATGCTAAAAAAGCGGGGTCGTGTTGAACGGCAAGGCTTTGAATCGCTTGATTCCCAAACTCACGCCCCTCCTTCTGCGTCGAACGCTTGTATGCGAAGAGCATCCACAGCCCGACGCCGAGCAAGGCGATGACGATGATGAACACGCCGAAGATTTGTCCCGATTCGCGGGTTACGTAATGGTTTTGTGATTTCATTGTTAGTAGGCGAAGCCAATTCCTTTTATTACTTCTCCGTCACGAATCAGGGCGCCATGTGTTTGTTTGCCGGTGTAAGTGCCAAACCGGTTCCTGGCATTCACTTTGAAGTTGACCAGATAACCGTAAAGATGCTCGCCCTTTGTGCCTAAGTCCGCCGGCTTCGGGTCGCCGTTCCATTCGATGCGTGCGCTTGCCGCGTCGATCAGTTGTGTTTCCAGCCACTTGGTCACGATTTCTTTATAATTGGCGGGATAGGTTCCGTAACGAGCTACATCCGCCGCTTCCGCTTCGACGTGCGGAGCGCTCGCTCCTCCCATAAAAGATGCGCAAACGAACAACGCAAGCATTTTCATGAACTAATTTTGTGCTTCCCGAGCTTGTTCGTCCAGCGTAATGACCTGCGTGAAAAAGTCCGTGCACGTGGTGCTTTCATTCAAGTCATGAAATTCTTTATTAATGCGGACATGAGCAGCAGAGTGACCTCGCTAGGACTGGCTGCCTTCCTTGTCTTTGCGATACCGGTCGCGGGCAGTGCGCAGCAAACTCCGATACCAAACCCCGCGGCGACGGTTTCGCCCGAAACGGCGAAATCGTTCGATCCCGTGGCGGAAACGCAGATGTGGCTGGGCACGGTGCCAGCGGATAAGCGCGCAAAATCGGACGCGTACTTCGAAGGCGGTTACTGGCTGGTTCTCTGGAATTTTTTGCTCACCGTGGCCATCTCGATCTTTCTCCTGGCCTCGCGAATTTCGGCGCGGTTGCGCGATTTCGCGGAGCGCGCAATTCGATTTAAAACGATGCAGGTCGTGTTCTATGTGATTCCCTACTTCATACTCGCGTGGGTTCTTAGCTTTCCGCTGAATGTTTACGAACATTTTTTTCGCGAACATCGATACGGCATGGCGACACAAAACTTCGCGCAGTGGTTTGGCGAACAGTTGATCGGCCTGGGCGTCATGCTGGTGGCCGGCGCGATTGTGATGATCGTGCTTTATGCAGTTTTCCGCCGCGCTCCGCGAACGTGGTGGATCTGGGGCACAATCGTGGCGATCCTATTTGCATCCATCGGCGCCTTTATTTCGCCACTTTACGTTGAGCCGCTTTTCAACACTTATAAACCGCTCGAGAACCCGCAGATCAAGGAATCGATTTTGGCGATGGCGCGAGCGAATGAGATTCCAGTAACGCAGGTTTTCGAGGTCGACGCGTCACGGCAAACAACAAGGATAAGCGCGAACGTCGCGGGATTTCTGAGCACCACCCGCATCGCCCTGAACGACAACCTGCTCAAGCAATGCACGCTGCCGGAAATTCGCGAGGTGATGGCACATGAGATGGGCCATTACGTGCTCAATCATGGCGTAAAACTCCTGACTTATTTTGGAATTTTCATTCTTATCGGGCTGGCCCTTACCCAAGTGATGTTCGAGGGTGCGGTTCGACGCTGGGGAGAGCGCTGGGGGATTCACGGTATTGCCGATCCGGCGGGGTTGCCCTTGCTCGCTCTTATTTTGAGCGCGTTCTTTTTTGTCCTGACCCCGTTTAGCAACACGGTGACGCGTGTGGCGGAACGCGAAGCGGACGCATTTGGAATTAATACCTGCCGTGAGCCGGATGGAATGGCGAAAGTGGCGCTAAAGCTGGCCGTTTATCGGAAACTCGACCCTGGCCCGCTCGAGGAGTTCATCTTTTTCGATCATCCAAGTGGCCGGGCGCGAATTCGAATGGCGATGGATTGGAAGACGGCACACCTGCCTGCTGGAGAGTCGGCCGCAGCTGCAAGCTCGCCACCGCCTCACTGAAATAAACGGTGCTCCGCAAGATCGACAAGTTCCCTCGCTATCCAGTCTCGCGCGGTTTTTGCGACGAGGCGGCAGCGGTAAAGGCGAACTTGCGTTTACGGATAAGCATCAAATTGCGAATGTAGATCATCGAGTTAGGGAGGTAGGCCAGAATGCCGACGGGGTCCCGTTGGAAAATGAAATAAAGACACATGATCACGCTCCCGGCGATGCTCCAATACCAAAACGACACGGGAATCACACTTTCGCCTTGTCGCTCGGAGGCGAGCCATTGGACGAGAAAACGCATTGAGAAAATCGCATTCCCGATCAGACCGAGAACGACGAGATAACTCCAGTCCAGACCGAGGAAACGATGTTCTGTGCCGATCCAGGTGGCAGCGATGATTAGAGGTAGGTTCATAAGCAATTGACTGATTCAGCGATCTCGTATCGGAGAGCGCGCGATTTCATCCAGCGAATTGCGAGCAAATCGCGGAACGATTTGAATAAACGATTCCAGACACCGTAATGACTGCTTCCGGAGAGCCGCGGGTTGGTCGAGACAGGAACCTCGATCACGCGGAATCCTTCGAGCTTGATCAGCGTGGGAAGGAATCGGTGCGCACCGTTGAAAAACTTCACCTTCGCGATGCATTCGCGCCTAAATGCGCGGTAGGTGCAACCGGCATCGCTGATGGTTTCGCCGGAGAGTTTGTTGCGCACCGAATTTGCGATTCGCGATGAAGCGATTCGAATCCAATTGTCGCCTCGTCGTCGCGTCTGAACCCGCGTGCCACAGACGCAATCAGCATGGGCCAGGCCCTCGATCATTGCCGGGAGGTCCTTCGGATCGTTTTGTAAATCGGCGTCCAGCGTTGCAATATACCGGCCGCGCGCGACTTGCATTCCAGCCCAACTTGCAGCCGACTCCCCACAATTGAATTTGAAGCGCTGGATGCGCAGGCGCGGATCGCTGGCGGCAAGCTGCCTCAAAACGCTCCACGAGTTGTCGGTGCTGCAATCATCGGTGATGACAACTTCAAAATCCAAACCAAGTGGATCCAGCGTCGCATGAATTGCTGAAAGAAGCGGAGGCAAGTTTTCCTGTTCGTTATGGCAGGGAATTACGAGACTTATCTCCAGCGCTTTCATTGTTCGCCGAAAAATTCCAGGATCGAATCGCAAACATAATCGACGTCCTCGAGTGCCAGTTCTCCATAAATCGGAAGCGAGAGAATTTCCTTCACCACCGCTTCAGTCTGAGGAAGCGCCGGCAAATCGGAATACATTTTGGTGATGGCCGGCTGATGATGATTCGGTACCGGGTAATGAATGCCTGTTGCGATTCCTTTGCCCTGTAAGTAATTCGCCAGGGCGTCGCGCCGCTCCGTTCGGATGACATACATGTGGTAAACAGCATAGGCCCACGCTTTCTCAGGAGGTGTCCGCACAACTTCGCTCAGACGTTCGGTGTAGCGAGCGGCGACTTTTCGCCGATGCTCGTTCAACATGTCGATCTTACGCAAGCCGACACGGCCGATCGCTGCCTGAATTTCATTGAAACGAAAGTTATAGCCGACCAGCTCGTGCACGTACTTGGTTTTGCGGCCATGGTTGCGCAGCATTCGAAGCTTGTCCGCGAGCGCGGCATCGTCCGTTGTGATGCAGCCGCCATCGCCCAGCACGGTCAGATTTTTCGAAGGAAAAAATGAAAATGCGCCGGCATCGCCCATTGAGCCGACGCGTCTGCCGTTAAATCGCGCTCCTTGCGCCTGAGCGCAATCTTCGAGGACCCAGAGATGATGTTTGCGCGCAATTTCCAAGACGCGATCGAGATTCGCGGGATGACCGTAAAGATGCACCGGAAGAATTCCAACAGTCCGCGAAGTGATCGCCGCTTCGATTAGATCGACATCGAGGCAGTAGGTTTTGTCGATGTCGATGAAGACCGGCTTCGCGCCGCGGTGAATCATCGGTTCGATCGATGGAAATGCGGTATGCGACGGCACGAGCACTTCATCGCCCGGCTTTACTCCCATGGCGTGATGGAGCAGAAAAACGCCGGCCGTCCACGACGAACAGAGCACCGCGTGTTTGGTGCCTGTGTAATCGGCCAGTTCGGCTTCGAAAGCTTCACATTCTTTGGTCAAGATGTACGAGCCCGATTCCAGAGCGCGCAGCGCGGCTTGCCGGACCTCTTCGCTCAAAAAAACGCGCGAAAGCGGAATTTTTTTCATCGCTCGGTCTCGGCGATTTCGATCCACGCGCCGGTTCTGGCCGACTCGAGCGCGGCCTCCACTACCCGAACAGCTTCAAACCCTGCCCATCCATCAACCGCTGGCCGGTTTCG
>DMCG01000130.1 GCA_003445855.1 Spartobacteria bacterium
CAAAGGCGAGCTCGATGACGCTCTTTCCAGCGCCCGAAACGCGCGCGAGGTCCGCGTCATCGAAATCAAAATCCCGCGCGATGACGTGAGTCCACAGCTTGCAAGAATTGGTCGCGAAGTGGCGAAGATGCGCGGCGGCAAAGAAGTCAATGTTTAAGGATTGCAAACTCGTCCACCGAATCGGTAAACCGATTTGTCTAGCAGGGGTGCCCGTCTTACCCGATCGATGGGATTCTTTTTGACTAGCTCGTCACGGATACAGCCACTGCGTCTGCCAGCCTGCGTCGTGCGCGTGTAGAGGATGCGTTGATGGCGGCGGAACGGTTTCTCGGTCCAAAACTCAATCTGCTCCGGCACGACGCGAAAACTGGGATAAACGCGGAAGTAACAATAGTGGCAACGATGCCGGCAAAACGGGATGTGGACGTAGAGACTCAGCGGCGCGGGCGGCCGGGCCAGCACGGCCTTGAACTCGCCGACCTGCTCCGCTTTCCAAGTCGAATACGGCGGGTAGTTGGAGATGAAGTAATTCCCTGCCGACGTCTCAATCGGTAAGGCGGTCGCGCCCATACAGCCTCATGACGCAGCGCTTGGCTGAGTCGCCGCGACCAACCCCGCCGACACGGCAACTTCCTCGGGATCGGCCGTGGGCTGGTTGGTCTTCTCGTAGAACGTCGGCGGCTCGTAAGTCCAGCCGGCGCGCAAGCGTTCGTCTTCGCGCTGGAGTTGGCGATGGATGTAGCGGCCTGCCAACGGCGCGGCTACGCGGGCACGCAAGCCGAAGTGCCGGTAGATGTCGCGCAGCACGGTGTCGATGCGCTGGCGCAACGCCGGCTGCTCGTCGAACCACCGCCGCGCCGCCCACAACGCCGCGCTGTAGGTCACCGCGAGGTCGCGCGCTTCCCAGATGAAGCGCGAGCGGATGCGCTTGTCCGGGTGGTTGTGGTAACGCTTCCAACCTTGCAGCGTGGTCCGCGCCATGCGCACGACGCTGGGCCCATTGACTTCGAAGTCCTTCGTGAAGGCACGGATGATGAACTCCGATTCCATGCCGGCCGGAATGTTCGGGTGGCGGAAGTTAAACTTGAGTTGGCCGTGGATATCCGCGGTGTTGCGGCATTCGGGATCGAGCAGCGTGCCTTTGGCGCGATGCTCGGCGAACAGCGCCGTGCCGGGCACCGGCGTGTAGAGCATGAACTGGTGAAACTCGGTGTCGTGGCTCACCGAGTGGGCGATGGCCTCGTCGATGTTCTCCGGCGTGTGCTCTTCCATGCCGATGATGCTCGAGCCGAGCACGCGAATGCCATGCGACTGCAATGTGCGAACGAGCGAGAGCGTGTCGGTCCCGCTGAGCTTGGTGTATTTGCTGTTTTTGCCTTCGAGGCCCATCCAGACCCAGGAGATGCCGAGGCTCACGAGCTGTTCGATGGTGTAGGATCGCAGCACGTTGGCGGAACTGAAGACATAGAGCGACCAACTCTTGCCGTGCTCTTGCATCAGCTCCAGCAACCGCAACGCCCGTTTGCGATGAAGGAGGAAGTTCTCGTCCATCACGAAGAACGAGCGCACCTTCATGTCGCGCTCCAGTTCGCGCATGACGCCGAAAAGCTCGTCGCCCGTCTTGTAGAAATTAATGAAATGGCCCTTGCCGCCGAACATGGCCGAGGTGGAGCAGAAGTTGCAGCCGAGCGGGCAGCCGACGGACGGGATGAGCGTCGCGGCGACTTCGCCGGGCTTCTCGCTAATCGGGATGCCCATCGTGCGCGCGCCGAGGCCGGAATAGATACGCGGATGGCGGATGGGTTTGTTCTCGTCCTCGCCAAGGAACCGGCGGAACCAGCGCACGCCCTCGCCGCGCACCACATGGTCAACTTCGAGCCGATCTTCGATATTGGCGATGTTGGCGACGTGCCCGCCCACGACGATGGTGGCGAGGGGCTGGTGCTCGCGGACAAGGCGGCACATGGTCTCGACTTTGCGGACGTTTGGCGTGATGCCGGTGATGCCCACGATGTCGTAGCGGTTGTTGCGGGTTTCTTCGAGGAAACGGTCGAACGTGGGGAAATCGAGCAGCGTGCAAGGCGCCTCAATGTTGGCCTGGATGAGCATGATGCCCCACGACCGGTGAAACATGCGCAGCGAGAACGGGCCTTGGACGCGTGTGACCTGGTTGTGGTAGAGCTCCATCGGGTTGATGGCGCGGCTACCGTGTTCGTCGTCTTGTGCGTAAGGGCCGAAGACACTCGTGAGTAAAATGCGGGGGCGCTCTGCGCGATTGAACTGCGACAACGATTGGAATCCGACCGCGAACGCGATTTCGTTCACACGAAGATTCGGATTGTGCAAAAGACCACGCGCTTTCTCGAATCGTGTGCGAGCAATGTATTCGACGAAGTTAACCCCGGTCACCTGCTTGAACTTCTCGCTCAGATGATTCGGGCTGATGTTGACCGCCTTTGCCACTTGGGTCAGCGAAAGCTCTTCATCCGAATGCTCGTGGATAAAATTCCGCGCTTTCCAGATTTCGACCGGCTCCGCTCGATTCCCCTCTCGCGAACCAAGAGTCTTCAACTGAGGTGAGGGCGTCGTCTTCATCATGTCACGGTTAATTAGATGCGGATGAGATGGCAACGCTCTCCCCCGTCCCTTGGCAATTGCTCGTCTAATCTTGCTCGACGGCAAAAATCACATCCACCGGCGGCAGCGAATGATGGCGCCTTCGGTCCTTCTCGTAGTACGCGTCAAATACTAATGCTGCCCAGCACAGGAGCGGGAACAGCAGGCCGAAACCTGCCGTTGCCAGGCTGAGCAGGACTCCGATCCAGAGCGCTATCGGCATTCCTATAAACATCCAAAGCAACCCGGCTGCGACGTGGCCTTTGTACACGTGGCCCAGTCCCGGCACCACGATACTTAAAACCGCTGCGATCGCATTTTGCGCGTTCATCGCCTCGCTGCTTGGCGGCACCAATAATGTGTTCATTTCAATCACCCCGATAAAAATTTCGCGTTGCTGTGTCTATCCGCTCACCATTACTTGGCAAAGACGCGGCGGATTTTGCCGCATTGTTTTTGCGCAAATCGATGAGATCTTCGCTCTTTACCTGCCGCGAACGTAAGCACGGATTGCTTCGAACTGACTGGCCCCGTCGAGACCTGCTTCCGTCATTACCATTGCCCCGGAGCCGCTTCCGAGAAAATGCCCGTGCCGGAAAGGATGAAGCGAATGCGCGCGGCCGTAATCGGAACGAACCCAGCGGGTCATCGTGGCCAGCGTGAAGTCAGTGATCCCCATCGATTCGTGCTGATGTGCTTCTGGAAAAATTTTCTCGCGCTCTTTTGCCGGCAAGAGATCAAACAGCTCGCATGACGTGATCGCGTAAACGTTGAGATTAATTCGTTCACGCTCGATGAGTGGCAGCGCCTGTGTCACAAACGCATTCGTGACGCCGGCGCCTTGGAGCACAATCGTGTCTTGCGCACGGCCGCTCGCCTTTCGCAAACAACAAACGCCTTTCACGGCCGAAGCTGCCGGTGGCAGACCGAGCGCGACACGATCAACCACCACTTCCGGCGGACGCGTGACGAATGGCGCGATCACGGCCGGGCGATTCGCGAGCGCGGCTGAAACAAGAAACCAGATTTCCTGCGGGTCCCACGGCGTCAGCGTGATCATGGTGCCGAGCGGGAAATTGTCCTGAAGCAATTGCAGTGACTGCGGGTCGGCATGCGTGGGACCGTCTTCGCCGGTTTTCAATCCAACGTGTGCGCAAACGAGAAAGAACGGGCGGAACGCGCCGCCTTCCAGCGCGACGCGCGCCTGGTTACCGATCGCGTGCAGTCGCGCGGAGATGTGACCGAGCGGCGCACTGAACGCGCCGTATGATGAACCAGCGCCGATATGGCCACCAAACGCCGTGATGCCGGACAACATGGACATCATGGCGTCTTCACAAATTCCGCCGATCGCGAGTTGTCGCGCACCGGGATTTGTGTGGCGATTGTAGAAGCCGGAGGGAAACTTTTCATTCGTTTTACTGATACTTGTCGATCCAAGCAGATCGGCCGCCGCGACAACGAAGGCACCGTCGGTCGCGACATTGTAGTAGTTCAAGACGCGGCCCAACTGGTCGCGTAGTGTCGCCTTTGTTCCTGGTTTGAGCGCGAGTTCGGGCGGAGTCGTGCCATTGGCGCCTTCCGCGATGACATAGGCGAGGTCGATGAGCGGCCTGTCTCGGCGCTGTTTGCGATTGCGTTTGTTCAGCCGCGCTTGCGCCGTGCGCAGTTGCGCCGCCAACGCATCAACTGTTGGCCGCCGCGCCTCGAGCGCACGACGCATGAGGCCCAGCGTTTCCCAGTAACATTGCTCGACAATCGTCGCGTCCGCTCCGCCGTTGCAACGCTGCGTTGCACCGTCACAGCAGGGCATGTGCACTACGTCCTTCGGCAACAGCGGCGCGACCGCCGCGAAAAATCCGCTGGAGCAGAGTGCATGGCCAGCTCCATGCGAGGCGCGACCCTCGATGCCGTACTGCCAGCCTTTGACGGTGCGATAAACGATTGCGGTTGGTTGACCGTTATCGAGCCCGAGCGCGAGCCGTTGCGCCGTTGTGATCTGCTGCCAATCGAAACCGTTTGCCACCAAGATCACGTTCCAATCGTGGAGATAAGCAAGCTCAGCCGGTGTCCACTGCACATAATCGCCCGGCGTTTCGCCGTCGCGACAAACGCGGTTGGAGTCAATGGACGCTTGGTTCCAATCGACGTGCAGGACGATGTTGTCGAGAGAAGCGGAGCCGGCCGCGGCCAACGCCTCCGCCACTCGACCCGGCGTCATTCCTCCTTCGCCTTCTATAATATGTACGCGCGGCGCGTCCTCGCCGTAAAGATCGGCCGCGCCCCAGGCCAGACCGAAGGACGCGGGAATGCCGACGCCCGATGCGCCGGTGGAAAGCCGCACGAATGGCGTTGCCGGTGTGGGATGTCCATCGAGTGCTTTGGCGCGAAAGTTTTTAAAGAGCGGCGTGGTGGAAGCCGGATTGCGCCGAAACCCGAGCAGATCTTCGAGCCGAAGCTGAAATTTCTCGTCTTCGGGTAGAAGGTCGGGAGCAGCGATGCGCGCCACTTCATTGCGCAGCGCCCACATCGCGTAAAGTCCGAGCGCCTTGTGCCCGGCCGCGTACGAAATGATGTCCGCGTCGCGTCGCCCGGGATGCGCGAGATCATAATCCATCACGTCGAACAGCAGCCGCGACACGAAGCGGCCGGACGAAATCGAGCCGCCGGGATGGCCGGAAAGCGGCGCGTAGTTAAACATCACCGCGCAAAGCGTGCGGTAAATGAGATCGAACGTCTCGCAATGATCGAGTTCCGCTTCGTCGAGCGGTTCGCCATCCTCCGCCACGCGATCGGCCGCGTTGATGAAGACGCCGCGGCGCGGGCCGAACGGCATAATGTTTTCGTCGCGACGAGCCGGCGTGGTTGGCCTGGATATTACATCGGTTAACATAAGTGTTTGCCCTCCTGAATGAATTGCTGAAATCCGTCGACGTCGCTGGCAGCGGAGCGAATGCGTTCGAGACCAATCTTGAGATCGTCCAGGGCGGTCGCGATTGAGAGCCGCAGATAATGCTGCCCTTCGGACCCGATGCTGCCGAAAGAGCGCCGGTCCATTGTCGCGACCTGATGGCGCCAGAGCAGGAACATCTGCACGAGGGTCGCCGGACTGCTGCGGTCCCGATCAAGCACGGGCAGTTTCTTATACGCTTCGATCGCGCCAAGTTTCTCGCACATTCCGCCGATGTTGGGGAAGAGATAGAACGCGCCGCCTGGTTTGCGGCAGCGGATGCCCGGGATGGCGTTGAGGCCGGCCACCATCATGTCGCGCCGCTCGCGGAACGCATCGCACATCCGCGCGATCTCCACCGCGCTCAACGGCGACTCCAGCGCGACCGCCGCGCCCATCTGGTTATAGGCGGGGATGCAGGAAAAATAATTTATATTCAGGTTCTTGAAAACGGCCGCTTCTTCCGTGGTCGGAAAGACCGCCCATCCGACGCGCCCGCCGGTCCAGGCGAATGACTTTGAGACGCCACCCACGATTATTGTGCGCTCAGCCATCCCCGGGACCGAGGCGATGGAATGATGATGATTGCCATCGAACAAGATGTCTTCGTAGATTTCGTCCGAATAAATGCGGACCTGTGGCGGCGCTTTCTCGCGAATGACATCGGCGATGTCCGCGAGTTGTTCACGCGTGGCCACGCCGCCGGTGGGATTGGATGGGAAATTTAGAATGATCACGCGCGTCCGGTCGCTGATGAGCGGGGCAAGATCGCGACCGCTGAAACTGAACTCCGCCTCTTCGCGCAGGTGCAGCGGTACCGGTTTCGCTCCCACGTAGCCGGTGAACGATTCATAAATGGGAAACCCAGGGCTCGGATAAATGACTTCATCGCCCGGATTGCAGTAGGTCTGCTGGGTAAGGCCAATGGGCGGTTTGCCGCCGGGAAAGACGACGACTCTTTCGGGGGATATGTCGATCTTACGCGTGCGCGCCACGATGCGTGCAATCGCTTCGCGCAACGGCAGAATACCCTGCGGGTCGCAATAGTGCGTCAAATCGAGATCGATCTGGCGCTTGATTTCATCCGCGATATGCCTGGCCAGCGGAAAGTCCGGTTCGCCTAAATTGCACTTGATGACTTTGTGACCTTGAAGCTCGAGCTCGCGAATTTGCGGCCCGATGCGAAACGCGTTTTCGCTGCCAATAAGATAAGTCCGATCGGAGAAGAGTCTGTCTGGCAGTTTCGCTTTCTTGGGACGAGCGATTGGCGCAAACTTGTCCGGCGAGGGCGCTGGCTTCGTGAGAGTGTCAGACGTAATCAGGGTAGCGTTCATATTGTTGTTTTGGCGAGGTTGGTGACGGACAATTGCGAAGCTGATGCGGAACTCCCGGCCGCCTGTTCGAGCAAGCGGTTACGCGTGTAAGGAATCAGGCCGCCCGCATCGTTTCGGGATTGCGTGTGCATAGATTGTTTCAAAAGTTTCGCGGCGATTGCGACCGCCATGTCGATTGTGCTGTTGCTGCCGCCCATGTCGTAGGTGCGCACTTTTCCTTCCTTGATCACTTGCGCGACGGCGCCTTCAAGCGCGGCGGCTTTGTCGGTCTCGCCCAGCCAATCGAGCATCATCCTCGTCGCGAGGATGGTGGCGATGGGATTGACTTTGAATTTCCCGGCGTGTTTCGGCGCCGAGCCGTGCGTCGGTTCGAACACGGCGAGTTTCTCGCCGATGTTGCCGGAGCAACCGAAGCCGAGCCCGCCCACCATTTGCGCGCAAAGATCGGAAATGATGTCGCCGTAAAGATTGGGCGCCACAAGCACGTCGTAGTTCAATGGATTTTTTAGCAGCCACATTATCATCGCGTCGATGTTGGCTTCATCGAATGCGATGTCGGGAAATTGTTTCGCTACCGCCTTGGCGCAGTCGAGGAACAAGCCGTCCGTCGCGCGCACGACATTCGCTTTATGAACGACGGTCACTTTCTTGCGCTTAAACTTGCGTGCGAACTCAAATGCCGCGCGGACAATGCGCTCCGAGCCGGCGCGCGTATTGATCTTGCACGAAACCGCGTATTCATCCGGCGCAAGTTTCGCAAAGGGCGCGAATGGCTTGGATAGTTTCGCAAGCGCGTCGGCCAGTTCGGGCGGTACCGGACCAAACTCGACGCCGGCGTAAAGGTCCTCGGTGTTTTCGCGAAAGACGACCAGATCAATGTCTTCCTTGAAGTTGAGCGCGTTGCCCGGGTAGGCTTTGCACGGTCGCAAACAAATGTAGAGATCGAACAATTGCCGCATCCGCACGATGGGCGAACGATAGGTCAGGAGATTTTTTTGTAACGCAGGCGCGAGCTCAGTAGCGGCAGCCTTCGCCGGCTTCGACGTGATCGCGCCGAATAACGCCGCATCCACGTTCTTCAGAAGATCGACAGTGCGCGCTGGAAGCGCATCGCCTTCGCTGCACCAGAATTGCCAGCCGATGTCGCCGTAGACGTACTCGGCATCGAGTTCCAACTTATCCAGGACGACCTCGGCCGCTTCAAGGACCTCCATGCCGATGCCGTCGCCCGGCAGCCATGCAATTCGGTATTTCGCCATAAAAGCCTGCATGACAAGTAGTGGCTCCGGCGCGGACGCTCCACACGGCTATTGTCAAAAACGAGGCGTTTCTTGCGATGGCGTTGATGCCCGCTTGGCAATTGCTCGTCTAATCTTGCTCGACGGAAAAATCGATCCGGAAACGCCAGACTGGCAGACGATGTGATTGAAGTGAACACACGCCCGAGCCCCTGCGAAGCAGGACGGCGCCCATAACTGGTTAACTTTTATGGATACAGCCACCGCATCTGCCAGCGATCGGCCTCGCGCGTATAGAGAATGCGCTGATGCCGGCGAAACGGTTTTTCGGTCCAAAACTCAATCTCTGCTGGCACGACACGGAAGCCCGACCAGAATGACGGTCGCGGCACTTTGCTGACTCCGAAGCGAAGCGCGATTTTGGCAATTTCCGCCTCCAGTTCAAAATAGTCCCGCATTGGGCGGGACTGTTTCGAAGCCCACGCGCTGATCTGACTCAAACGTGGACGCGTGGCAAAATAAGCGTCGGCCTCCCCGTCGCTCAGAACTTCGGCGCGGCCACGGATGCGCACTTGTTTGGCGAGCGGCATCCAATAAAAGCAGAGTGCCGCGCGCGAATCGCGCAGCAGCGCCCGCGCCTTCGGGCTTTCCATGTTCGTGAAAAAAACAAAACCACGCTCGTCCACACCTTTGAGTAACACCATTCGCGCATCCGGATGACCATCCGGATTCACAGTCGCCACCGTCATGGCCGAGGGTTCTTTCAACCCGACATCAACTGCTTCCTGCAACCAGGTTTGAAACAGCGCGATGGGATCTTTCATGATTGGCCGAGTTTTGTGAGAGCCACAAACTAACACCAGCAGCGCAACAAGCCGGTGGCCGAGAAGCCGGGCAAGAAGAGAGGCTCGACTTGAAAGCGGCGATTCGAGACACTTCGTGGATGCTGCAAAACTTCTACCCTCATCTGCTCGTTTTTCATGGGCTGCTTCGTTGGGTTGTTCTCGCCGCTGCGGTTGCAGCGATCTTCGTCGCGTTGTCCGGTTGGAGCGGCACAAAACCGGCGAGCACAAATCTCGGACGGTTCAGCATTATCTTCGTCATTGCGATGGATATCGAATTCCTCAGCGGTTTGCTGCTGTATTTCGGCGCAAGCCCGATCACGCGCGCCGCGCTGGCAAACATCGGCGAGGCGCTGAAATACCACGAGCCGCGCTTTTTCGCCGTGGAGCATACTGCGCTCATGTTTCTGGCGGTCATCTGCGCGCACGTCGGAGGAGCTTTGTCGCGCAAAGGCCGCACCGATCTGATGAAATACCGCGGCGCGGCCATCGCCTACACGATCTCGCTGCTTTTGATGCTCAGCGGTATTCCGTGGTGGCGGCCTCTCTTGAGACTCGGCTCTTAACGGCGACGGCACTCTCGTTCGGACAAGAGAGCGGCGCTCGTTGTAATCACGTGTCGGCCTG
>DMCG01000051.1 GCA_003445855.1 Spartobacteria bacterium
TAAGAGGCAAGCAACAGTAGTCCGAACCGACGTAATGCTTCGCGTAAGCGCGTGTTCGGCCGGGCGCGATATTCGCAAAAACTTTGCGCAAGAAATACCGCTGCCCAAAGTCCGAGCGCGGGCAGCACCGATGCCTTTGTCAAATGGGCCACGCCTATCGCAGCGCCGCCTAGTATTGCCAGCCACCAACGCGGTGCGGTCAGCATCCGCACCAGAAGAAGAAATGAGCAAAAGCTGAGGAAATAAAAAAGCACCTCGGTTTGCACCAACCCCGCGCGATATAAAAACACGCCAAAAGCTGTCATGACGAGCAGCGCTATCGCATAGAGAGTTGGAAAAAATTTTCTGAAAATCAGAAAAAGCAGCAGAAGAATGACAATCGATAAGTTGATATTGAATGACTGGGCGCGTGTGAGGAACTGCGTCTCGCTCAGGCCGGGGCGGTAAATGAGCGACAGCAGAAATGGGAAAACCGGCATGCGGTTGCGTCTACCGATGACGGCGTAGCTGCTGTCATGCATTTGCTGTGCGTAGTTGAGGTACGCACTCTGATCATCCTGGCTCGCAGGCGTGAGGATCACTTCCCGCCGCGCCTGCGCCTCCAAGCCGTAGACGCCTAGAATCGCCAACACGAGGACGACGATAAAACCGCCTCGGCGAAAAAACTGCGTCACCGCTAACCGACTTGTCATCCAGTTAATCGAATGTAAACCCAGCCCGGGAAATTACGGCGCCTGCCAGCCGCGCCGGATCAAGCTAATGGCGATGGCGGCGAGCAAAAGTGCAATTATTTTCGAAACACCACGCAAACCTTGCTTGCCCATCCAGCGAGTAAAGCGGCCGGCGTTGCACAAGGCGATGGCGACCAAAGCGAGATTCACCAGGAGCGAAAGGAGCGTGAAAAAGAGGCCGACCGAATCCACGAGAATGAGCAGCGCGGTGAGAAGCGCCGGGCCCGCAATCAACGGCATCCCGAGCGGGACGACACCGAATTCATCGCTTCCGCCGCGATCGTGCGGACCGAGCCCGAGCAGCTCGCGGCCAGCCAACCCAAGCAAGATCAATCCGCCGCCGACCTGAAAATCGGCGACCGTGATCCCGAGCGCGCCGAAAATAATTTTGCCGAGAAAGATAAAACCGACCGCGACCAAAAGGGCGGTGAAGATTCCGAGAAAGGCTTGCCGTTGTCGATGTTCACTTGAAGCGCTGGTGCCGAGCCCCATGAAAATCGCTACCAGACCGATCGGATCGATCGCGACAAAGATTGGGATAAAGGCGAGCAGAAATTTTTCGATCATAGTTTGAGATTACGCGGCATGTTTTCGCTTTACCGAGTATGCTTTCTACACAATCATCGCGCTCTCAATCAACCAAACCTTTCCGCATGAAACATTTTTACCTGTCGATCTTGCTCTCCGTTGTCGTTGTCGATCTTCGCGGTGCTGAACTTAAAACTGTCGATGATTTCCGTGCTGCGGCGGCCAAAGCGAATGCCGTCCTGACTATTCCCGATTGGGAGCAAACGCCGGAAGCGGTCGATGCCGCGATGAAAGACGCAATCGCGAAAGCAAACAAGGCGCTCGATCAAATCGGCGCTCAGGACCCGGGCAAAGTTACCTTCAAGAGCACCGTCGTCGCTCTCGATGATCTTACCTACGAGGCCAACCTCGAGGCGAATAAAGCCACCATCATCAAAGAAGCGAACACGAATGCGGCGATGCGCACAGCGGCGGAAAACGCCGTGAAAATTTTTCAGGAGTGGGCGGTCAGCATCGATTATCGCGAGGACGTTTACAAAGCGCTGAAAGCGTTCGCCGACACCCATCCGAAACTTTCCGGCGAAGACGACAAACTGTTGTTGGAAACGATGCGCGATTATCGGCGTGCGGGTTTGGAACTCTCTCCGGACAAACGCAAGGAAGTCGAGCAACTGCGCAAGGAATTGTCGAAGTTAGGCACCGATTTCGACACAAACATCGTCAACGCCAAAGCGCCGGTTGTTTTCACAAAAGCGGAACTGGATGGCGTCCCGGAAAGCTTCTTCGCCTCGCCCGGCGTCAAAACGGGCGACGACGCGTACACGGTGACGGCGAATGTCACCTGGCAATTCATAGCGGTGGAGGAAAACGCCAGGAGCGAAGCCACGCGCAAGAAACTTTACGTCATTCATGACAGTTTGGCGAAAGACACAAACGTTTCCGTCCTCAATCAAATGGTGGTTCTGCGCAACAAGATCGCGCTACGACTCGGCTACAAATCGTGGGACGACTACCAAACCGAAACGCGCCTGGCCAAGACCGCCGCGGGCGCGAAGTCGTACATCGACAATCTCGTCGCCGGCATTCAACCGAAGTTCGACGCGGAAGTTTCCACGCTTCAAAAAATGAAAGCCGCGGACACGAACGATCCCAACGCCAGGATCGGCGTCTGGGACTGGCGTTACTACACCAATCAGCTCAACAAACAGAAGTACGCCGTCGATAAGGAAGCGCTCCGTGTTTACTTCCCTTTTCAAAAAGCGCTCGAGGGAATGTTCAATATTTATCAGAGCATTTTCGGCCTGAAGTTTGAAAAAATCACCGCGCCCTACAAATGGATCGACGATTTGCAGCTCTTTCTCGTCACCGATTCTACCAGCGGCGAACCGCTTGGAATATTTTACCTCGACATGTTCCCGCGCGAAGGAAAGTTCAATCACTTCGCCGAGTTTGAAATCATCGGCGGCAAACTTTTGCCGGATGGAAAATACCAGCGGCCGACGGTCGCGTTGCTTTGCAATTTCCCGCCGCCGAGCACGGACAAGCCTTCGTTGCTAAGTCATTCCGATGTCGAGACGCTTTTCCACGAATTTGGCCACGCGTTACATACAATCACAACGCGCGCCAAATACGGCCGCTTCGCCGGGACCAATGTGCCGCGCGATTTTGTCGAAGCGCCCTCACAGATGTTGCAAAACTGGGTTTGGGACAAAAAGGTGCTCGACACTTTCGCGGCCGATTATCGCGATCCGTCAAAGAAAATTCCGGCGGAGATCATCAAGAAGATGAACGATGCGAAACTGGCCAACGCCGGCGTTATTTATCGGCGCCAGTTCGCTTTTGCCTCGCTCGATCTGGCGATGCACGATCAGCATCCGGAAAATGGGCCCTACGATTGCGTCGCGATTTCGAATCCAATTCTCGAAAAAGTTTTTCTGCCGATCGACCCGAGCACGACGTTCGTTTCCTATTTCGGCCACCTGAACGGATATGACGCCGGCTACTACGGCTACGCCTGGGCCGATGCCATTGCCGAGGACATGGCCACCGTTTTCGAAAAAGCGAAAGATGGCTATTTGGACAAGCAAGCTGGCTCGCGATTGCGTCACGAAATTTACGAACAGGGCGATTCGCGCGACGTGACACTGTCGATCGAAAAATTCCTCGGCCGCAAACAATCGATTGAGCCGTTCCTGAAAAAAATCGGCATTGGCGGCGATAAGAAAACCAAAGCCGGGCCGTCCGAGGAAAGCCGATAAGATAACGCTGTTATCACGAACGAAGTGATGGACCTCACAAAAGGTTCAGGACTAGCGAGAGATCCCCTGCTCCCGCTCGGGATAACGGCCTGCGGTAAGCGCTGTTTGGCGGCGATTTTCGCCGCCAAACTGCAGACGGCGGCCAGAATGGCCGCCCTACAATCTCACGCTACCGCCTGCGTTAATCTGTGGCTGAGTTTCTTTCTTTTAACGATTACCTCCTGCCACCGCGCTGAAACCGACGTAGAAAAAGGCACGCGCCTGCAAATTCTGCACAAAGGCAACGGCCAGGAAGTGCAGGACTTGGATCCGCACCTCGTGAACAGCGTCAGTTCCCTCAACATCATCTCCGCCCTGCTCGAAGGTCTTGTCTCGGAAGATCCGCACGATCTTCATCCCGTTCCTGGCGTCGCGGAAAGCTGGGAAATTTCAACTGACGAAAAGAATTACACCTTTCATCTAAGACATAACGCGAAGTGGTCGAACGGCGAGGCGGTCGTCGCGCAGAACTTCATCGATTCCTACCACCGCATTCTCTCGCCAAAACTCGGCTCGCCTGTGGCCTACATGCTCTACCCGGTCTCCAACGCGGAGGTGTTCAACAAAGGAAAGATCGACAACTTCGATCAGGTCGGCTTCCGCGCAATCGACGATTGGACGTTAGAAATCACGCTCGCAAATCCGACGCCCTACTTTCTCTCCCTCCTCAATCATTACTCGTGGTTCCCGGTACATATCCCAACGATCCGAAAATATGGACCCGCGTTTGAACGGGGCAGCCGCTGGACCAAACCGGAGCGTTTTGTCGGCAACGGACCGTTCACACTCGAAGAATGGCGGCTGAACGATCGTCTCCGCGTAAAAAAGAGCGCAACTTACTGGGACTCGCAGAATGTCGCGCTCAACGAAATCGTTTTTCACACCATCGACAGCAACGATGTCGAAGAACGCGCGTTTCGTTCCGGCCAATTGCACGTCACCGATTCCATTCCGGTCAATCGCATTGATCGCTATCGACGAGCAAATCCGGAGTTGCTGCGAATCGATCCATATCTTGGCACCTATTTCTTTCGCGTGAATGTGACGCGGCCAGTGCTGAACAATCGACTGGTTAGGCGCGCGCTCGCCCTAGCCATCGATCGCAAAGCGATTGTCGAAAAAGTCTGGCGCGGCGGTCAATTGCCGGCCGGGTGTTTCACGCCGCCGGACACTGCCGGTTACAGCTGCGAGTCATCCATTCCGTACGATGTCGATCTTGCGCGCAAAACCCTCGCCCAAGCCGGTTACCCTGACGGCCGCCGCTTTCCACCGATTGAAATTCTGTTCAATACATCCGAAAACCACAAGCTGACCGCTGAAGCCATTCAGCAAATGTGGCGGCAGAACCTGAACGTGAACGCGATGCTGCTGAATCAGGAGGAAAAAGTTTACTTCGATTCGCGGCGGCAGATGAATTATCAAATTTATCGCTCCACCTGGATCGGCGATTATGTCGATCCAAATTCGTTTCTCGACCTTTGGGTGACGAATGGGACGAACAATCAAACCGGCTGGTCGAATCGCGAGTACGACCGATTAATTGCCGAAGCTAGTCGCACTGGCGACCGCACGGCGCGCTACGCCGCATTTCAGAAGGCCGAGGCGATTCTTCTCGATGAAGCACCGATTCTTCCCGTTTATTTTTACACCCACACGTTTCTGATTCGTCTAAATGTGAAAGGCTGGTATCCCACCATTCTCGATCATCATCCATACAAATATGTGCGGCTGGAATAATTGTGGCGCAAGATTCCATCTTGCGAACCAATAATGACGCAAGTTGAAAACTTGCGCCACTTTTCTGCACCGCTACAGAAGAAATATGAAAACGGTTCGATGTTTCGTCGCGATTGCCCTCGCCACCACCATGTCGATCTTGGCCGCCGATCCGGCGCTAAAAGTAAAGCCGGCGCTGGACGCCATCACGCCCGACGGGCTGCTCGCGCACATCAAAGTGCTCGCCTCCGATGAGTTTGAAGGCCGCGCGCCGGGCACAAAAGGCGAAGAGCTTTCGATCAAATATATCTCCGATCAGTTCAGGTCTATCGGCTTAAAACCGGGAAATCCCGACGGCAGTTACACGCAGGAAGTGCCGCTCGCCGGAATCAAGAGCGATCCGAAAATGTCGTTCACGGTCGGCGGCAGCACGACGGAGCTGAAATATCCGGATGACTACGTGGCGTCGAGCGCGCGCCTCGTTCCTGAAATCAAGATCGACAATTCGGATATCGTGTTTGTTGGCTACGGGATCGTCGCGCCGGAATACGGTTGGGATGATTACAAAAATGTCGATGTACGCGGCAAAACGATTCTGATGTTGATCAACGATCCGCCGATTCCCGATCCGAAAGATCCGTCGAAGCTTGACGAGAAAATGTTCAAAGGGAAAGCGATGACTTATTACGGCCGGTGGACTTACAAATACGAAATCGCCGCGCAAAAGGGCGCAGCCGCGGCTGTGATTATTCACGAGACCGAACCGGCCGCGTACCCGTACTCGGTCGTGAAATCGAGTTGGGCGAAGGAAAATTTCGAGCTCGATACACCGGACAAGAACAAGGACGCAGTGCAGGCGCGTTCATGGATCACGCTCGATGTCGCAAAAAAGTTGCTGGCCGATTGCGGTCAGGACTTCGATGCGCTGAAGAAAGCAGCGATCACGAAAGAATTCCGGCCGATGGCGTTGAACGCAAAAGCTACCATCGACATCAAGCAACAACTTCGCTCGTTCAAATCGCACAACGTTATCGGCAAGCTCGAGGGCAGCGATCAGAAATTAAAAGACGAATATGTCATTTACACCGCGCACTGGGACCATCTCGGCCGGCATCCTGAGTTGCAAGGCGACCAAATTTTTAACGGCGCGGTGGACAATGCGTCCGGTGACGCAGCTGTGATTCAGCTCGCGGCGGCGTTTGCGAAACTAAATCCGCCGCCGAAACGCTCGGTGCTGTTCATGTGCACGACTGCGGAGGAAGCGGGACTGCTCGGCGCAAAATTTTATGCCGAACATCCGTTGTATCCGCTCGAGAAAACGCTTGCCGACATCAACATCGACAGTATGAACGTCTGGGGAAAAGCTCGGGACATTGAAGACGTTAGCTTCGGCTTTTCGACCCTCGATGACATACTTGCCGCCGCGGCAAAGCGGCAAGGCCGCACCGCGATCCCGAATAGCCGGCCGGAGAAAGGTGCCATTTACCGCGCCGATAATTTCGAGTTTTCCAAAGTCGGTCTGCCGTCGCTTTACATCGGCAAAGGAGAACACTTGCTCGCGCGACCAGAAAACGCGCCGTTGCGCTCCGATGAATTCGATTTACACGATTACCACCAGGTCACCGACGAAATAAAACCCGATTGGGACCTCAGCGGCGCCGTGCAAGATGTCGATCTTCTCTTCGAAGTCGGCTACCAAGTCGCAAACGCCGACAAATTCCCCGAATGGAAGCCCGGCATCGAGTTCAACCGCGTAAAAGGCTCCGCCTCACGCGGTCAAGAGACTAAATGAAACAATGTTTTACGTTTACGTACTCCATTCGGTTCGAGACGCGGGACTCTACATCGGTTACTCAACGGATCTGCGCCGGCGTCTGGGCGAACATAAACAAGGTGCGTCACGAGCAACCAGCTACCGTGGCCCGTGGAACCTGATTTATTATGAGGCTTACATTGAAGAGAGCGATGCGATCGGCCGGGAACGTTATCTTAAAAGCGGAGGCGGCAGACGGCTGGTGCGATCCCAGCTGCGCAATTACTTCGCTAAGCATCCTCTTCGAGCCGCGTAAGGCGAAGCCGCGTATTACGCGGCGAAGCCTTTTACGCGGGAAACCCAGCGTCGAATTTAAAGCGAAGCGGGATGCGATGTTGAAGAAATGATGGATTGGATCGAAAAATTCGGTCTACTTCTTTTTAGGAGCTGAGCACACCTTTCTATGACGAAAGTTCCCACATTCGATGAGCTTATGAATCCGCTGATCGCCGCTCTCCGGGATTTGGGCGGTTCGGGTTCCATCGACGAGTTATACACATCTCCGAGCCCACGGGAAGGACTCCTATCTCCTATGCCGTCTTCTGCTTAG
>DMCG01000028.1:0-11201 GCA_003445855.1 Spartobacteria bacterium
GTCAAGAAAGAACCAGGCAACGATCTTTATCAATTTAATCTTGCCGCATTGCAAATTCGCTCCGCCGAAAAGGAAAAAAGCGCAAACGCGCGCGCCACCCTCGACCGGCTTAGCAAGCTCACTTCTTTCCGAACCGGGGCATTACGCGCGTTGCTGAACGATGCCGTGGACCGCAACGATTTTCCCGCAGCCGACACACTCGCTCAGCAGCTCCAGATGTCGCAACAGGTCACCTTCAGCGATTATCTGCTTTGTTTGAATTTTTATCGCAAGCTCGATGATAAAAAATTCGAAGCGCTGCTGGAAAAGGTAAAACCAGTTGCCGCGCGCGATCCGTCCGATCTCGCGCTCCTCATGGATTGGATGAATAACAACGGTCTCTCTAGGGAAGTTCTCAGTTGGACCGACAAATTGTCCTCCAACATCACGACTCATCCGCCAGTCGCCATCGAGGTTGCCGAAGCATTTGCCAATTTGAAAAACTGGTCGCGGCTCAAGCGCTGGACCCGCACCGGCTCATGGATGGACGCGGATTATTTACGGCTCGCCTACCAGGCTTTTGCCGCGCGCGAATCGCGGCAATCCATCGCCGACGCGGAATTCGCCTCGCTCTGGCGCGCAGCCGAGCGAGACGCCGACGACCAACCCGACCGGGAAATCAAGCTCGCACGGCTCGCGACCAAGTGGAATTTGTCGATCGAAGCGGATGAACTTTGGTCACGCGTTTCCCGAAATCCTTCGACCCGACGCGAAGCGCTTGATTCGCTTTATCGCCTTTATCGCGCGAACAACGAAATCAGAAAAGTCTATGACGTTCTTCAGCGTTTGCACGAAAGCTCTCCGAATGAACCGGCCATCACCGCGAACCTCGCGCGGCTTGGCCTAACTATCGACCAAAACACAATTGAGGCACAGCAACTCGCAAAAGAAGCTTACGATCGCGCGCCCAAAGACGTTAATTGCGCTGTCACCTACGCGTTCTCTCTCTACAGCATGGGCCGCACAACCGAGGGGCTCGAGATCATAAAAAAATTACCGCCCGATCAATTGCACGATCCCCACGCCGCGGTTTATATCGCGCTGCTTTTGCTCGATGAAAACCAGACCGAGGCGGCCCGGGAGTACATAGAAGGCGCGGAGCGAGGTCCGATTTATCTCGAAGAAAAAAGATTACTCGACGAAGCCAGGACCAAGCTCGCTTCGGCTTCGCCCACCCCATCGCCGCCGCCTTCGCCGCCGCCACCGGTAACTCCAACACCAGCACCGGCACCCACGCCAGGATCGACATCGGCGCCATCCCCCGCGCCTACATCGTCGGCTTTGCGATAATAGGTCAATCTTTGTACGGATCGGCAATGTCGCGTCCGGCCATCGCCACGCCCAGCGGACGCAAGGTATGCAACACTCGAATCGTTCCCGCATGCGCGGCGAGAACATCCGGAAGGCGCCGATATGCCTGCGGCGCTTCGTCAAGATCGCCGCCACGCAAAACAACATGTCGATCTTGCAGCCATTTCATCATTTCATCATGCCTAACGAGTCCATCCTGCCGGATTCGCTTGTTGCCAACTCTGACAAAACGGCCTTTCGCCGCCGTCCGCGACATTATCCGCCCGGCGCCGTGAATCGTCGAGAAGAGCGCTTCGCGCGAGATCGAAGAATCGACGCCTTCGATGATCACCGCGTCATCGCCCATGCTTCCACCGACGAAACCTTTTTGTCCGGGAAAAGCAGGCGTCGCACCTTTGCGCACCACCCAATACTCCTGGTCATCATGTTTTTCCCGCCACGCAAAGTTGTGATGATTGTGCACTTCATCCACGATCTTCGCGCCCAGAATTCCGCGCACGACGTGCCGCGCCACGGCTTCGCGTCCCGCATAAGCGTAACGACCCGCCAGATGCATTCCAGTCAGATAATCGCTCCCGATCGCCGATTTTTCATCGACAACGGTCGGCGGCACATCCATTCCATCTTTGCCGCCGGCGGCTTTTAAAAAATGCGTCGCCGTTTTGTGCCCGAGTCCGCGCGACCCGAAATGCACACCGACCCAAATCCAATCCTCTTCATCGGCGAAAAGATCGACATAGTGATTTCCGCCGCCGACGGTGCCGAGTTGATCGGCGGCCGTCGATTTTAATCCACGCATTGGCTCTACTTGCCAAGCCGGATCGTCAAACAGCTCGTGCTCGACACGTGTTTTGCTTTTGCGACCAATGCCGAATGAAATGTCGCGCACAACGTCGTCCATGATTTTGTCGATCTTCGGCGCGATCTGCTCCCGTTTCGCATCCGTGCGGATGGCAAGGTTCCCGCAGGCTATATCGAACCCGACGCCGCTGAGCGAAATTTTGTCCTGGTAGGCAACGACGCCGCCGATCGGTTGCGCATAACCTTTATGTCCATCCGCGCAAAGCACACTGCGCTCACCACCTGCCGCGACGCACGTTTCCATTTGCTTGATCGTCGCTTCGTCGTGCTGCCCGAAGATCTTTGTCTTGTTTGCCATCAGTCCAGCTCTCAATAAAGCTCGGACTGATGGCGAAGATTTCAATCAGCTACCGTTCGAGTGACTTCGTTGCAATAATGCGCCATGCTTCGACATCCGCGCGATCATGCACGGGTAAATGACAGCGCACCGCCTTAATCGAATCGAAAAGGACTTCGTTGAACGGCAATCTAATCGTGGACGCGAGTTCCTTTTCCACCGCCGCCGGGATTTTCTTGTAAAGAAGACTCACGTGCGGATCGCGCACGAACTTGCCGCGCGATTTCGTCGCGCGCCGAAGATCGACAATAAGTTTTTCGAGTGTGTTGTTCGATTTGAATCGCACGAAAAGTGTCTTGGTGAATTTGGATGAAAAACTGATTTCTCGCAGGCGCAGTTGGATCGATGATGCGTCAATCTGCTCGAGAATTTGTTTGGGTGCTTGTCGATCTTCCGCGGTCACGAGAAGTGTAAGATGCGGTTCGAAGCGCGGTGCATCGAATCGTTTGGCGAGAATACGAATCAGCTCGCAAAACAATTCGCGTTTCGGCTCCGCGAGAATGAGCCAGTAAACAAGAACGGATTTTTTCATGCTGTAGCGGCGCTCTGTGAGCGTCGCATTATTCATCCGACGGTCATAGACCGCCACTACAGTCGGATGTCGATCTTACGTGCCGGATTTTTCCGTCGCGGCCACGTCCTTCGAACTAATGTCGACAGTGATCATGAATCCGTTCGATCCTTTGAACTCAAACGCTTTGTCACCCGCGCGATACGCCTCCACCGCGTTTGGCATCATGATGAAGCCGTCATTTCGCGGCACGCCCCAGTATTTCAAATTCTGGATCACGATCGGATCGTCCGTCATTCCCTTGAACTTGTTCAGAACCACTTCGCCAGTTTTGCCATCGTCCATCTTCGCTTCGGCATGGTCCCTGGACGCGGTCCACGTCATTTTCGCATCCTGCGCAACGCTGAATGAATTCCATTTCACCGGGTAAACGTGACCGAGGATCGCTTTGATGCCGTCGCGCTGTGCCGGCGTGACTGACGGGTCGAAGGTCAAGGCCGCCCAATCCATCTGACCTTTCGAGAAATCTCCGCCGAGATCGCCCGCCACCCAAAACTTTGCGCCATCGAGTTTCGTGCTGCCGTAACTTCCGTGGTTAACTTTATAGGCGTTGTTGAATTTGCAGAAATGTTCGCCGCCTTCGCCATGTGAGTGGCCCGCGTGCTCGCCGTGCGCCGCTGGTTTATCGTTGAAATAACACTGGCAAAACATCGGGCAACTGCACGCCTCGATGATGCTCGCGTTCATTGACCACTCAGGCGCGGCGGATTGAGGATTTGCCGCCACGAGAGAGCGCGCCATAAAAAAAACTGCTGCGACAAGAAGTGAAAACGTTTTCATAAAAAGCTCCTGGGTTTTGGTTTTCTGATTATCGCGCCCAGCTTTTTTCGGTCAAGATAATTAGCGATAAGATCGACATCCTTGATGGAGCAACGCCGCACCCCATTCGCTTCGGCCATTTCGGAGGCGTAGCCTTGCGCCAACGCACACTTCTGCGAAAGGTTTTACTCAATGCCTACGAATATTCTCGGAACCGAATTGAAATGTTGTTGCCGCGATCCTGTGACCGGGTTCTATCGCGACGGTTACTGCCGCACCGGGCCGGAAGATGTCGGTCAGCACACGGTTTGCGTGCAAGCCACGCGCGAGTTTCTGGATTTTTCCGTGCTCGATGGAAACGACTTGGTCACGCCACATCCGGAATGGGGCTTCCCCGGACTCGAACCCGGCGACAAGTGGTGCATTTGCGTCACGCGCTGGAAGGACGCGCTTGAGCGCGGCGTCGCGGCACCTGTCGATCTTGAGGCGACGCATTCCTCCGCGCTGGAATTCGTCACATTGGAAGATTTAAAGGCGCACGCGCTTAAGTAAAAGAACCCAATCTTTATTTTTGTTAACCGACTGCCGCCATCGCAGCGGCGCGCTGACTTACGCAATACCCAATCATCTCGCGGAAGTACTCTTCGTAGGAGTAGGTCCTTTTGAGAAATGGATGGAGTGCATCGCGCTGGTACCACTGTAGTCCCAGGGCTTCGGCCACGCGCGGATGGATTGGAGTCACAGCAACGCCAAGTGGTCCTCTCGGCGCTGGAAAATACACGCGCAGGGTTTCATCGATGTCGCCTCGCTCGAGCGCTGGCTCCATGGTTGCCAAGGTGTGGAACAAACGCTGTAGGAGCTCGCGCAGTGCAAGCGTTGTGGGATGGTTTACAGTCCAGTGCAATCGCTCGCGCCGAAAATGCTCCATCACCCATCCGCCCATCTTTACCTCGCAATGACTGTCTCGCTCCGCTTGCCGTGATTCTTCCAGTTCAATCAGACGCTTCAGGTTCGGCCGATACTGCTGCCAGCCGTTCAGATAGTAATCGAGGATCTCATCCGGCTTCATCCCTTTGTCCACGCATTCCAAAATGATGCGATCGCCATACGGAAATGCGCCCCATGGAACCTGCGGCGGACTCGGCTTGTTGTACGCATTCGCGCAACCGAACGGCCAGAGCAGATGGAAATCGAGCGAGGGAAAATGCACCTTGATGCAATCGCTCGGAAGCTGGTCGCTGTACGGAAATGGCGTAGGCAAGTGCTGGCGCAAAAATATCCGACAGTTTGCCAACTCTTCCGGCTGAAGCGGCGCATTTGCTTTTGCTGGCGTCTCAAGGTTTGCGAAAAAAATGACGCGAAACAGCGGCCGAACAACGCGCGTCTTTTTCAGAATGTTGGCGATCGCTCCTGCCTGGCAATTACCATGGACGATTATTGTCTGACACGGAGGATCCGGCGCTTGCGCTTCCTTGTCCGGCGTTTCGACCTTCTGATGGAATGGCTTGTGGCTCATGGTCGATTTTTCCCGGCGACGGTTGCAACGAAAACCGAAGCGGAAAGATTTACAGGCACGCGAACTGAAATTAACGATGGCCGCGCTCTATGAGCACCGGAGATTTGGCCGTCGGGCACGTAAAAGCGTTGAGGTGTTCGCAGGTCCAGTGAAAGTGCCAGCACAATCAACCGAATCCTGAAGCTCAGCGCCGCGATCCTACTGTTTCCTCCGAAAATCGAAGCAGGTAGTTTCTTCCTTGCCGTTCTGCAAATATGTCCATTCTTCGATGTGATGGTTGGCGCCGTCGAAGATGAAGGCAACCTGCTGCATGTGGCCAGCGTCAGGCTGGATGTTGGTTCCGTCTTTGAACTTGAAGACGAGCCGGCTTGGATCGCCGCCGGACACTAACACCATGCGCGGCTGGTTGTGCGCGGCGCAGTAATGCGTCGCCATCAGATTGTTGCCGTCCATGTGAAACATCGTGATCATTTCGTGCGGCGTATCTTCATCAAGCCAACTCGCGAGCGCAGAGCCATCCGAAACCAATTTGAAGCGCACGTGGGTATCGAGTGGTTTGCCATTTTCGTTTACCGTGCCTTGCCAGGAACCAACGAGTGTTTTCATTTTGTCGTAAGCCGGGCTTTTCCCGATTTTGGACATTTGTTCGGCCGCGAATAACGCAGCAGAAGCAAGAACAAGCATTAAAACGATTCTGATTCGCATAACGACCTCCTGAAAATTTTTGTCGATCTTGAACTCGCGTACGCCAATCGTCGAGCGTTTCCCGTAGCGGCGCTCTGCGAGCGTCGCATTAACTTTTCGACCGACGGTTCCTTCGACTCTGCTCAGGACAGGCGCCGACCGCCGCTACAATTTCAATTCTGGCAAATCGAGAGATTTCCATCCACGGTATCGGCGAATTGAAACTGCCGTTTAGTTTTTTTCTGGCGCTACGGTATTTGAAACCGAAGCGCACTTTTCTCTCCATCATCACCTTGATCTCGGTGCTCGGTGTGACGCTCGGTGTGACGGTGCTGATTCTCGTCATCTCAGTCATGACCGGGTTCGATCGCGAGTTGCGGCAGAAGGTAATCGATTTCGACGCGCACATTCTCGTCACGACCGAGGACATCCTGCACGATTGGCGCGCGCTCAAAACAAAGATCGACAATGTGCCTGGCGTGGTCGCGACCGCGCCGTACGTGCAAGGCCCAGTCATCGTCGAGTTCGAAAAGCGCCGGCTCGCCCCGATGATTCGCGGCGTCAATCTTGCCGAAGAGGAAAATGTGGTCCCGCTGCGAAAATTCATCAAAGAGGGCAAGCTCGATCTCGACGGCGAATCGACCGTGCTCGGCATCGAACTCGCCCGCCAGTTGCGCATCCATGTCGGCGACAAACTCACCGTCTATTCACCGGGAAATCTCGGACAGGTTCTCGATGGAATTAAGAAGCTCGAAAACGCGAAGGGCACGGATGAAAAGAAAGCGGTCGACGAACTGCGCGATGTCATTTTGCCCAAAGACCTCACCGTCACCGGCATTTATGAAACCGGGCATTACCTGCACGACTCGGAGTTTCTCCTCGTGCCGATTTACATTGGCCAGGAGCTTTACGGGCTCGGTGACGCCCTTCACGGCATCACGGTAAAGACCGACAATCCCTACGGCGCCGAGCGCGTGAAAAACGAGATCCAAAACTTCCTGACACCGCCGGAATTCGCCGAGACTTGGATCGACATGAACCGTCAATATTTCGAAGCCGTCCGCCTCGAGCGCACGGTGATGTTCTTCCTCCTCTTCTTCATTGTTGTCGTCGCCGCATTTGGAATCATGAGCACACTCATCACCGTGACGGTGCAAAAACGGCGCGAGATCGGAATTATGAAAGCGCTTGGCGCGAACATCTCGCAAATCATTTGGGTGTTTCTCGGCCAGGGAACGGTGGTCGGTTTGTTTGGAACCCTGACCGGCTTGGGCCTCGGCATGACGCTGATCCGCTACCGTAACGAATTCAGTCACTGGCTTGCATCGACATTGCACATCGAAATTTTCCCGCGCGAAGTCTATCAATTTTCAGAAATTCCCGCCCAAGTCGTGCCGCAGGACGTCTGGATCATTTGCATCAGCGCGTTTCTCATTTGTTCTTTGGCGGCATTGATTCCGGCCTATTTCGCCGCGCGCCTCGATCCAGTTAAAGCGCTGAGATACGAGTGATTTTTGGGAGCGCAGGCTTCTAGCCTGCTCTTTCCGGCATCTTGCCGGAAAGCCACCAACAAAATAAATCGTCTCGAATAATCGACGCTATACGTGAGTCACGTATAGCATCGGAACAACGTACTCGAATGTTAAGAGCGCCTCGGCGTATGGCGTTTCCGTCTGCTAAGAAAAATGTCCAGCGCGCGAAAGGCATAAGCGTATCCATTTGCCCACTCGCTCTCACGCGGCCCGGCGACATTGAGAATGTCGATCTTATGCTCGCGAACAAACTTCGTGATCAATCTTGCAGCGCGTTCCGCGGCAATTTTTGCGGCATCGATCAACTCATGAGGTCGTTTCTGTTCGACACAGAAGCGAACGGTTTGCTCGGTGCCGCCGCGCAACTTATCGAGGTAAATTATCGTCGTGCCGTCCGAGTCCTTCACATTTTGAAAGGTGCGCTCGGCGAAGCCCCCTTCTTTCAACTCTCTCACGGGATAACGATCCGGAAGTCGCCCAAGCTCATCGAGTCTCCCCGCTGGACACCAACCGCCGCATTCGATTCCGTGTTTCAATGCGGCATCGAGCGCCGCGCGATCAACCCCTGTTTGTCCTCCGGAAATAATTTTCACGCGCAGTACTGTAGCGGCGCTCTATGAGCGTCGCACTCACTCGATTCCGATCGAATAATGCTTGCCTTTCATGCATCGTAAGCCGCTTATGATGCGTGAGGCAAAGTTTCCGCGGTCAATTCCAAGGTCAGGTGACTAGGGGCACCGCTCGCGTCTCGCTGCGAGTGCGCCCGAAGGGATTGAAGTTCGTGCCGCGATCGTAAACATCGATGCCTTCGGTGCGCTTCAAATTGTTCACGATCCAATATGTAATCGGTGTCGCCGCTGCCTCATACAGCACTTTGAACCAGTAGCCCCAGAAAATGAGGCTGCCGATGGTTGACCACGATTCGCGGCCGCCGAACGCGATTAGAATCACCGTCGTCGTATCGACAAACTGCCCGGTGATTGTCGATCCAACCGTGCGCGTCCAAAGCCATTTGCCGTTCGTCCAAAGTTTCATCTTGGCAAGCGTATAGGAATTGGTGAATTCTCCAGCCCAAAACGCGACCAGACTCGCAACTACGAACCTCGGCACGACGTAAAAAACTGATTCGAAGGCCTTTTGATTTGTCCATTCCGGCGCGGCCGGAAACCAGACAACAAACACGCCCACCAACGTCAGCAAAATATTCGCGGAAAATGCGATCCAGATAGCGCGGCGCGATGCGCCGTAGCCGTAAACTTCCGTGAAAATGTCGCCGAAGATGTACGTAATCGGGAAGAGCAATTGCGCGCCGCTCACCCGCGGAACGTGACCAAAAAAATGAATGAACGGGATGACGCAGATTTTCTGGCCGACAAGGTTCGAGATCAGCAGGATGACGACGAAGACGTGCACAAGCAGATCGTAAAAACGAAAACTGCTCAGCCGCGTGTCGTGCGCAGTCAATCGACGTATCATTGTCGATCTTTATTTTGTCATTCCGAGCGAAGTCGAGGAATCTCTCATTGTTATTTCCAACAGAGAACAGCAAGAGATGTCTCGACTTCGCTCGACATGACAAAGCTATTCCTCGCCGTCGTGGTAAACGACTTCCGTTCCTTTTACGATCACTTCTTCCAACCCCTCTTTCACCACGGCCCATTTACCGCTGTCGGGATAATAACAGGAATCGCCAGTCGCTCCGCCACTGCGCGGATTATCAGCGATGATGTAGTAAACGAAATCGTCATCGCCAGCATTGGTCAGCTGATGCGCTTCGCCCGGCTGAAAGAAAAACGCGTCGCCCGCGGTTACGATTGTCGATCCATCCTTGTCGCGAACACTGCCGCGCCCGGAAACCACGAGATAAAGTTCCGACTCGGCTGAGTGCGAGTGATACGGGCAAAATGATTTGCCGTTCGGAATCCGTACCAGCGCCAGATCAAACGGATGGCGCTTCCACAAATCGAGTGACTCTGGGTCCCTCCCAAGCGCGATCGAAATATTTTTCACAAACTTATGGAACTTGCCCTTCGGCGATCGCCGTTCCTGTTCTTCAATGTCTTTCAGATTCACTTTGCGCATCACGAGATTCCTATCCGCAGCCGCGGATACGCACGAGAAAAATCAAGTGTAGTGGCGGGCGTCGCCCGCAACCGTTTGAAAATTGTGGCTGCCACAGCCGCCTCTACACCGGGCAACAAAGGTTTATCTTGCCAAAGCTTTAACGGATAACCGGTGCGGTGGGCGTTGGGGTAGGAAGTTTTTTAAAACCCTTGACAGCACGAGAGGGCGGCTGCAGCACATTCCCCTGCGAAAGTTGTGTACCCGCCCGAGGAGCCTGGCGCAGGATAACGGGCGGTGTCGATGTGGATTGAGTCGTTGATGTGGTTGTGGCCTTCGGCTTGGGTCGCGGCGTGCGAGTTGGCAATGCTTGCGGTGGACGTGTGCGAGTGGGCGATACCGTTGGGGTCGGCGTGCGTTTGGGCGGACGGCTCGGACGAGGCGTAAAATTTGGGGGCGGTATTGGTTGAGCGGTCGATGTTGTCGTCACTATCGGGCTTGGCGGCGGGGTGCCTCTGGGCGGCGGGATAACAACAGGCGTAAAATTTACCACGGGTACGGCTGTGGGACCGCCTGTTGTCGACGGCTTCCCTTGACCCGGCGGCGGTGCTCCGGGTGGCCGGGCTTGCTGATTCTTGATGGCCGCAAGGATAAGGTCCTGACTGGGCAGCGGCGGAAAATCCGTCAGGAGCGGATGCGTTTTTATGATCTGGTCAAGATCGACATCCTCCGGCGCGGGAAGTTTGGTCGCGCCTGCTTTGACGCTTAGCATCTGTCCAGCTCGAACATCCGCGAACTCTTTGGGATGTTTTATCAGGGTAAGCCGCGCGCCTCCTTCCAGGGTGATCAATTTGCTATTACCCAGGCGCGTCGATTCGAAGATTACGGTTGTGCCGGTAATACCCACTGTAACGGCGCGCGTCCTGAACTCGGCGCCGCCGGAATCCTTCGGCACGCGCAAAAGAATCGAACCGCTATCCAGTCGCCCACTGCGCCCGGCCTTATTGAAACTGAAAATCGTGTTTGCGCCCAGGCGAGTAATGGTCAAATCCTCGAAAGTAAGTTCCGAGCGCGACTCATCGCCGGTCCGCACGGCTGTGTTTTCGCTCACTTGCTCGTTTTCGGCGGCAGGTCGCGGCGGCGCGTCGAATGGCAAAAGTTTCACTTCGTGAATAATCTGAGTGACACGCGCTTCCTTTTTTGGCGGATCTGCTGCGATGACATAACCGGCGAGCAGCACAATCGCAGCCAGGGCGCCGCCGGCCGCAATTTTACAAGCGAGATTCATCCCGACGAATTCCATTTCGAAAGATTAAATTCTCGTGATCGAGGTGTCGAGTCCTCTGGTTCGGTCCGCTCTTGGTTTTGTGATCAGTCGTTCCAGCCATGCCGGCTCAATCTTTCGTTCATGCATCCGAACCCGCGCGTGCTCGCTTAATTCGTCTTTCACAGCTTCCACTTTTTGGGGAGCTTTTGTTTGAGTTTCTCGACGGGCGCGAAGAGGTCGCCCATTTTTTCGACGCGGGCGAG
>DMCG01000028.1:11456-16074 GCA_003445855.1 Spartobacteria bacterium
GCGACTTCATCCCATGTGACGGGCGTGGAAACGGTCGGCTCTTCTTTGGCGCGGAGTGAATACACGCAGATGGTCGTTTTGTGTTCGTCGTTCTGGCTCCAATCGACGAACACTTTTCCTTTGCGCAGCGCCTTCGACATGTTCGAGGTGACAAGATCGACATGTTCGCGTTCGAGATGCTGAGGGAGTGCGCGCGATAAATCTTTCGTCTGATCGAACGTGACCGGCGTATTCAGCGGCACATAAACTTGCAGACCTTTTGAGCCGCTCGTTTTCGGAAAGCTCTTCAATTTCATTTTGCCTAACAAATCGCGCAGCCAGAGTCCGACCTGGCAGCATTGCACGATGCCGGCCGGCGCACCGGGATCGAGATCGAAAACCATCATGGTCGGCCGGGCGACATTTTTCTTTCGCGCAAGCGACGTGTGTAATTCGAGATCGGCCAGGTTTGCGGCCCAGACCAGCGTCGGCAAATCCTGCGCGAGACAATAATCCATGATGCGGTTGTTGCCTTCGCTCCAAACCCTTGCCGTTCTCACCCATTTCGGCCGATGCGACGGACAGTTTTTTTCGTAGAAAAATTCGGCATCCACGCCATTGGGATAGCGTTTCATGGTGAGCGGCCGATCTTTCAGATGTGGCAAGAGCACCGGCGCGACGCGAATGTAATAATCGATCAGCTGTCCCTTGGTGAATCCGACTTTCGGGTAGAGCACCTTGTTCAGATTCGAGACCGAAAGCTTTTTTCCTTCAACAACGAGCTGGGCCTTATCGGACATTCTAATACATCCACAGATTACGCAGATTTTCGCAGATTCAGAATGAAGAAGTTCGCACGAGGGCCACAACGGTCACAAAGTTTTGAACTGCTTTTCATTCGCGGCCTTGGTGTCCTTTGTGCGCTTTGTGCGAGGAATTCCTAAGCAAAGAACCTTTCGGACGAGAGTAGCGGCTGCGGTTTGCAGATGCGCGCAACGCAATGTTCCCAGCTTTCGTGACCGCTCAGGATTTCGATTTCGACTCGCAAAAAATAAATCGGCACTTTCACTTCCGCTTCCTGAAGACGCGGCATGCGCACCGCGTCTTTTTCCGTGGTGACGATCATTTCCAAATCGCGGCGGATGCAGCGATTGATAAAGCTGTTCAATTCCGCTTCGGAATAACGATGATGATCGATGTATCTTTTCGCAAGATCGACATGTGCGCCGAGTTTTTTTAATCCACCCTCGAAGCTTTCCGGCGCCGCGATACCGCTGATCGAACCGATGTAAGTGTCGCGCAAACGCTCGAGCGGCAATCGTTCGCCTGTCAGAATATTTTGCAGATGGAGCGGCTTATGTGCGCACTCAATGATTTCGGCCGTGCGATTGTAACGGCGGATGCGTCGGACGAGCGCATCGTTAGGCTCGCCCGTGTTCTTGGTGATGAAGATGTAGCTGGCCCGGCGCAAATTCCGCGGCGGTTCGCGCAATGTGCCGCGCGGAAGCAAGAATTCGTTACCGAAAGGCGCTTGTCGATCCACCAGCACCATGTCGAGGCGATGTTTGAGATGCAAATACTGCAAACCATCGTCGAGTAAGAGCGTATCGACTTTCCATTTATCGATCGCAAAACGCCCGCTTTTTACGCGGTCTTTGTCGACCAGCACGATCACGTCTTTCAAATTGTGCGCGAGCATGTAGGGCTCGTCCCCGGCGGTAACGGAATCGAGCAGCAACGATTTTCCATCCGAGACCACGCGCGGTGGAGCGACATCTTTCTTTCCAAATCCATGCAGCCAACTGCGTTTGCTCGGATGCGGAACACTTTTGTAGCCGCGGCTCAAAATCGCGACACGGCGACCGCCAGATTGCAACGCCCGCGCGAATTTTTCCACGATCGGCGTTTTGCCCGTGCCGCCGACAGTCAAATTTCCGATACTAATGACGAGACAGCCCAGCGTGCGTTCGCGAAAAATTCTTTTTCGATAAAGGTACAAACGGAGTTGGACAACGCGCTCGTAAATAAAAGACAGCCCGTAGAGAATTCCGCGCAGAATTTTAGCGCGCGTTCCGTGGCGTCGCTCAAGAATGACGTCGATCGCAAACTGTTCGAGATTTTCAAGCCAGCGGCCCATCGGAAGAATTTCGGATTTTGGATTTCGGATTTCGGATTTTCAGAAGACGCGCTCCGCGATTGTCGGCGGAAACAATGATCGTCCGCGCGGAATGATTGTCGATCTTGTCGCACATCGCTTTCGCGATTTTTTGCGGGTTCTTTAACGTTACGGCGGCGACGGTCGAACCACTGCCGCTGAGAAAAGCACCGAGCGCGCCCGCTTTTTCGGCCGCCGCGATCGCGCGCGACAAAAATGGAATGAGTTTTTTGCGAAATGGTTGATGCAATTGATCGGCGAACGCGCCGCCCAATTTAGAATAATCACCCGAGGAAAATGCCGCTGTAATTGCGCATGCATTCGCGCAGCTTTCGATCGCATCGGCGCGCGCAATTCGCGAGGGCAAAATATTTCGCGCGGTTGATGTTTTAATTTCGAAATCTGGGATCAAGAGAACAAAGTACAGGCGCTCGGAAACTTCGAAGCGCTGAACGTTTTCGTCGCGCACAACGGTGAAGCCGCCGAAACTTGCCGGCGCCGCATTATCCGGATGTCCTTCTAACTGCGCGCACAAATGAAAGATCGACAATCGATCCAGCGGATTTCCGGAGAGCCAATTCAGCGCATGCAGAATGCCGAGACGAATGGTTGCGCTGCCTCCCAAACCGCGCGAAGGCGGAACGCCGCCCTTGATCGAAACAGAAAATAAAAACGGCGCGCGTCGGGCATGAGCGAAGAACAATCTCGCAGCCTCGCGCACGATGCGTGGGTGCCGAAACTTCCCACCTCGGGCCACGGTTACATCATTATAAATGCGAAGAGCAACGCCGAGGCAATCGAAACCCGGGCCTAGATTGGAAGTGCTCGCCGGAACGCGAACGGTAACTTGTTGCATAAGTCGGCGATTGGGCTCGCGCAAAAAGGCGCAGCCCAACAACGCGAGATTGTAATGCGCCTAACTACAGCAGCAACCGCTGGATTCCGCGTTTCCCGTTTTGAGAGAATGCGTTTAAATCTCCTCCCAACGATGAAAATGAGATCGGAGTGGATCGACGCAACCATGCTGCGCGATTTCGAAGCGGAGGGGACTGATGCGCATCGCTTGTGCACCATCGACGATGGCTGGGTCGAGCGTTTCGGCCGCGACATTCTCATCTCGTTCAAAAATGCGCCGGCGCGAGAGCGTCTGACTCTGGAACTGAATTTGTGGGGCACGGCGGTCGGATTCAAGTTCGGGAGGATTTTTATCCGGTTCTTGCCACGGAAAAATGAGGAACGCGAAAAGCCGCGGCTGCTGTTTGGAAGCAAAGAAGAAAATTTGCAGACGCTCGTTACGGAGCGGCACCTTAAATTTGGAATCGACTTCGGCGCGGGTTACTCAGTGGGTCTATTTGCCGATCAAAGGGAGAACCGAAGCTACGTGCGCAAGATCGCGCCAAAGCGGCTGCTGAATTGTTTTGCCTATACGTGCTCCTTTTCGGTGGCGGCGACTTCGGTCGGAGCGAAGACGGTAAATGTCGATCTTTCCAAGAAATCGCTGGCGCGAGGGCGGGAAAATTTTTCGCTTAACAGTCTGCCGAGCAACGACCACCAGTTCATCGCGGACGACGTGTTCACGGTTCTTCCGCGGCTCGCCCGCAAGGGAGAGAAATTCGACGCGATCATTCTCGATCCGCCGACGTTTTCGCGCTCGCGGCGCGGCAAGGCATTTCACGTCGAACACGATTTTGAGAAGTTGCTCCTCCTCGCGCTCGAACTGACGGAGCGAGATGGTTGCATCCTGCTTTCGACGAATTGCTCCACTTTGCGCGAACACGCCCTCGAAGTAATGGCGCGCTATTGCCTTAAGGCAGCGCGCCGCGCTGGAAAATTTCATCGACAACCTCCCCTGCCCGATTTTTCGCCAAACATGGGGGCCAGTTCGATCTGGTTATGTTTGCATTGACCAGATGGGTGCGCGCGGACAACCATTCGCATCCGAACCTTAAATGTATGGACGAATCATCCGCTGGAACATCCGAGGACCTCGCCGAGCGCGGGTTTCGCTACACCAAAGAGCAATTCGACGCGGTGCTCCGTCAAACCGAAGATTACGTGCGCGAAAAGCCGGGACAGTCTCTCTTCTACGCTTTCGTCGCCGGATTTATTCTGAATCGGCTGCCGCTCGGCCAGATCATCGGAGGTGTATTTCGGCTCCTTGCCCTGGCGTTGAAGCCGGCGATTCTCATTTACGGCGCAACCAAACTGTATCAAGCGACGCAGGACGAGTAGTGGCACGGGCTTCCAGCCCGTGATTCATCGACAGGATGTCGATGCCACCAATTACTTCTCGAGCGTGAAACCGACTTTGAGCGTGACCTGCCAGTGATCGATCCTGCCGTTCTCGATGTGACCGCGAGTTTCGGTCACCTCAAACCAGCGCATATTGCGGATCGTTTTCTCAGCTCGCACCAACGCATTTTTTACCGCCTCCTCGAAGCTCTTCGGAGACGAACCGACCAGCTCAATTTTTTTGTAAATGTG
>DMCG01000257.1:0-12064 GCA_003445855.1 Spartobacteria bacterium
TGAGATAGTCAAAGCTTCGATTGTGAGATCCCTCCCTGTTCGGCTTCGCGCTCGCGCGCTTCGCTCAGGGCTTCGGCTATTCTTGCAGGGCAGCGGAGCCTGCCCTGAGCTTGTCGAAGGGCTCGGGATGACAAATCGCGCACCCGGTTTGCTTGTGACACTTCCAGACACGCAATGAGCACACTTCGCACGATTATCGTCACCGGATCTGCGGGATTGATTGGTTCGGAAACAGTTAAACGATTTAGCCAGGATGGCGCGCATATCGTGGGGATCGACAATGACATGCGCGCACAATTTTTCGGCGCGGAAGCTTCGACGAAGAAAACGCGCGACGATTTGATCGCAAACGTTCGCGGTTACGAACATCACAACATCGACATTCGCGATGCACCAGCAGTCACGGAGTTATTCAAGCAACACGGGGGCAAGATCGACGCGATTGTGCATACGGCTTCGCAACCGTCGCACGATTGGGCGGCGCGCGATCCGCAGACCGATTTCACGGTCAATGCCAACGGCACACTGAATTTGCTGGAAGCCGCGAGAAATTTTTCTCCCGAGGCGCCATTTGTTTTTACATCGACAAACAAAGTTTACGGCGACACGCCAAACCGGCTGCCGCTGCGCGAGCTCGAGAAGCGCTGGGAAATCGAGACGGGGCATGAATACGAGACGGGAATTTCCGAAACGATGAGTATCGATCACACGAAGCATTCCCTCTTCGGCGCTTCAAAAGCTGCGGCCGATCTTCTCGTGCAGGAATATGGACGTTATTTCGGGATGCCGACCGTTTGTTTTCGTGGCGGTTGCCTGACTGGACCGGCGCACGCCGGCACTGAGCTGCACGGCTTTCTCTCTTATCTCATGATCTGCACGGTGAGCGGCCGGCCCTACCGCGTTTTTGGATACAAAGGCAAACAAGTGCGCGACAACATCCATAGCGTCGATCTCGTGGAAGCCTTCGCGGAGTTCATACACGCGCCGCGCCTCGGGGAAGTTTATAACATCGGCGGCAGCCGCCACTGCAATTGCTCGATGCTGGAAGCGATCGAGATGTGCGAGGAAATCAGCGGACGAAAATTAACCTGGCACTACGAAGAGGAGAACCGGATCGGCGATCACATCTGGTGGATTAGCGACGTGCGAAAGTTTCAGCAACACTATCCGGCATGGAAGTTTCGCTACGATCTGCGTGAGATTTTGGAAGAAATTCATCGCGCTGTCGCACGAATGTAATTGATTGACTCGCCGCCCAGCTCGTCAACCCTCTCGGGCCTGCCCGTCTACGTCGCGCGGCTCCCGCCGGCTCCGTTGTCGATCTTAGTACTGTTCGCCTTCGTCGTCTTTCGCGGGCACCGCCCAGTCTTCGATCGCGTAAGCATGAAGCATCACCGCGATCAAGTAGACGAAAAAGAGACCGACGCCGAACCCGGCAGACGCAAATGCGGCGAGTAGCACAAAGATTCCCGCCGGGATCGCCCCGGCCATCCACAAGAAACCGGCGAGTTTGTGTCCTTTATAAATATGACCCAGTCCCGGAATGATGCTCAAAAGCACGGCAACCGCGTCGCTTGCTTTTCCTTCTGCCGTTTCGGTGTCGGCGCGAGTCCAATCGCAGCGATTGCACCTCTGCGCGTCTTTGGGCAACAAGTTTCCGCAATACGGACACGGCATCGTGTTCGGGCCGCCAGATTGCTGCTCCGTCGGAGGTGCGTCGGTGTACTCCACGTTCGTGAAGCTCAACGTCACAAGGCGCGCGCGATTCGTCAAGAAAACTCGCGTTAGCGAAGTGTAGAGGCGCTCGCCGCGGCGAGCGCCTCTACATCTGCTCGTGCAAAATTGAATGCGCGGGGACAAGATATGGCAATGTCTTCGCTCGCCGAAATAATTAAATACACAGACCACTATCTGCGGATTCGGGAAATTGGTGACTGGGAGAATGCGCTCAACGGTCTGCAAATCGAAAACCCAGGCCGCGTCACGAAAATTGGCGCGGCCGTGGATGTGTCTACGCGCGTTCTGACCGCCGCCGCAAAACAAGATGTCGATCTTTTGCTCGTGCATCACGGCTTGTTCTGGCCGGGACTGCAAACCGTTACCGGCGCATTCCATCGACAATTAAAGCTCGCACTTGAAAACGGCATTGCTGTTTACAGTGCGCATCTTCCGCTGGACATCCATCCGGAAGTCGGCAACAACGCGCAACTGGCTGCGGCGCTCGGGTTAAGATCGACAACCCGATTTTTTGAAGAGAAAGGACAACTCATTGGATTAAAAGCGCGTGCTTCCATTCCTCGCGATGAGCTTGTGCGCAAACTCGAGAAGTCGTTAGGCGGGAAGGTCAAAGCGTTTGCATTTGGTCCGAAGAAAACAAAAACGATCGGGATCATTACGGGCGGAGCCGGCTCGGAAATTTATCGCGTCGCGCAAGAAAAGATCGACATGTTCATCACCGGCGAAGCGCCGCATTGGGCCGCCGTCGCTGCCGAAGAGCTCGGCATCAATTTGATTCTCGGAGGCCACTACGCCACCGAAACCTTCGGCGTGAAAGCGCTCGCCGCACGCCTGTCGAAAAAATTTTCGCTGCCGTGGCAATTCATCGATCGCCCAACCGGACTTTGATCGGGGAAGTTTGTGCTTTCGTAAAATCTAAGACGCTGTTCTTTGTTCGCCGATGGCTGAGGCGCAAGATCGACATATAAGTGCACGCGCGACCGGAATCGTGGGCATCGCGATTTTGTGCAGCCGTGTCCTGGGGCTCATTCGCGAGGTGGTGATCGCGGCGCTTTTCGGCGCGACGCGGAACATGGACGCATTCCTGACCGCGTTTCGCGCACCGAACATGTTGCGCGATTTGTTCGCGGAAGGCGCGCTGTCCACTGCCTTCGTGACGACGTTTTCGCGTCGGATCGCGACCGAAGGCGACAAATCGGCGTGGCGACTCGCGAGCAAAGTCGCCACGCTCACGCTGGTTTTCATGAGCGCGCTTACGCTGCTCGGTATCGTTTTCGCCCCCGTCCTCATCAAAATTCTCGCGCCCGGTTTCCCCATCGACAAGGCGGAGCTGACCATTCTGCTCACGCGGATCATGTTCCCGTTCATCCTGCTTGTTTCGCTCGCTGCGCTGGCGATGGGAATGTTGAATGCGAAGCACGTCTTCGGCATGCCGGCGATGGCTTCGAGCTTTTTCAATCTCGGTTCGATCATCGGCGGTGTCGCGCTTTGTTATTGGCTAGATCCGCAACCAAATTGGCGGCATCCGCATTTCGGTGAGCGCGGCCTCGTCGGGCTTTCGATCGCCACGTTGATTGGCGGATTTTTGCAACTCATCGTGCAGTTTCCGGCACTTCGCCGCGTCGGTTTCAAATTCCGGCCGGATTTCAATTGGCGCGATTCGGGCGTGCGCACCATTTTGATTTTGATGGGACCGGCAACGATCGCGGCGAGTGCCGTGCAGATAAATGTTGCCGTGAACAGCGGTTTTGCCTCCGCCCTCGGCGATGGCCCGATGACGTGGTTGAACATCGCATTTCGATTGATGCAATTACCGCTCGGAATTTTCGGCGTCGCAGTCGGAACGGTCACTTTGCCACTTGTTTCGCGCAACGCAGCCATTGGCGATCTGCCCGGATTTCGGTCGGCGCTCGCGCACGCCATGCGTCTCGTCATGCTGCTTACCATTCCGTCAGCGATCGGATTGATCTTTCTCGCGCATCCGATCATCAGCCTGATTTATGAGCACGGACGTTTTACGCCCGAGGCAACGCGACAAACCGCGGCGGCTCTTCGCTTTTACGCCATCGGTCTCGCCGCTTATTCTGCGGTGAAAGTTCTGGCGCCGGCATTTTACGCGCTCGATAAACGTCATCTGCCGATGCTCGTAAGCTTGTTGTCGATCTTGGTGAACTTCTGCCTGAACTGGTTGTTCACTTTTCATCTCGGTCTCGGCCATCGGGGGCTCGCACTTTCCACGAGCCTCGTCGCCATCACCAATTTGCTGCTCTTATATATAATGATGCGCCGCTACGCCCGCCGGCTCGAGACGGGCGCGATGTTGAAATTGCTCGGCAAGCTTTTGGTCGCTGGGGCCATTCTCGCCGCTATTTGCTGGCTAGCCTTGCAATTTCTCTTCACGCCAGGCGCACGGTTGCCGGAGTGGAAAATGATTGTCGATGTAACGATTACAATCGCGATCGGCGCCACCGCATTTTTCGGGACAGCATTTTTGCTCCGCGTTTCTGAACTGGACGACGTCGTCGAATTGATTCGCCGTCGATTTCGATCGTAAAGTTATCCGAGCGCTTGATCGAGATCTTCGATCAGGTCGTCTGCATTCTCGAGCCCGATTGACAATCGCAGCAGACCTTCCGGCGAAGTTGTGCCGGGGCCTTCGATCGAAGCGCGATGCTCGATCAAACTTTCCACGCCGCCTAAACTGGTGGCGCGAATGAAGATTTTTGTTTTTGCCGCGACGTTCATCGCAGCGTCGCGACCACCTTTGGCTTCGAAAGAGAGCATCCCGCCGTACATCGACATCTGCTTTTGCGCAATCTCATGACCGGGATGCGAGGGCAATCCGGGATAATGCACCCGCTCCACTTGTCGATGTTGCGCGAGAAAATCCGCAACCTTCGCCGCGTTCTCGCAATGCGCGCGCATTCGCCACGGCAATGTGCGCATACCGCGCAGTATCAGCCAGCAATCAAAAGGCGAGGGGACGGCGCCGCCTGAATATTGAATGCTGCGAATGCGCTGGAAAAATTCATTGTCGATCTTGGCAATCACAATCCCGCCGGCCACGTCGCAATGGCCGCCGAAATATTTTGTCGTCGAATGCACAATCAGATCGGCGTCGAGATCGAACGGCCGCTGTAGCACGGGTGCCCACGTATTGTCACAGACACAGAGCGCGCCCGCTTCGTGAACAATTCGCGCGACCGCGGCAAGATCGACAACTTTCAGCAGCGGATTCGACGGCGTTTCGATCCAGGCCAATTTCGTTTTCGGGCGCAAAGCTTTTTTGACTTCAGCGAGATTGCTCATGTCGATGAAATCGGCTTCGAGTCCCCAGCGCAGAAAAATTTCACGGAGTAGCCGCGACGTGCCGTAGTAAGCATCGATATGCGCGAGGACGTGATCTCCCGGCGCGAGCGCCTGAAAAATAGCCATGGTTGCTCCCGTTCCGGAACCAAAGGCGGCAGCGGCCGCGCCGCCTTCGAGCGCGCTGACTCCTTGCTCCAGCGCCTGGCGATTTGGATTGTTATTGCGCGTGTACATGAACCCGCGCGAGTACGTGCCTTCGATGTCCCGCTCGAAAGTGGTGGAAAGATGAATGGGCGTGGAGACAGCACCGGTCGCTGGATCGATCGCGTGACCGGCATGCACCGCTAAAGTTTCAATTTTCATGGCGAGGTTATTTTTCCAAAAGATTAAGTCTCACATTGGGTTGTTAGCAACACGTTCCCACTCGCGTTGTCAGTCTGAGCGAAGCGAAGAATCTCTTAAAGAATGCGTGTGGTGGAAAATCTCCCGAACATCCCATGCGAGGTCCCTCGCGATGATGGCGAAAACGCCTGGCGCTTTAAAAAAATGGGATACGTGATTTCAATTTGACGGCTCGATTTGTCGAGCGCAAATACCAACTGCATTTCCAGACCGGATGTTTTAGCTTCCAACTTTCGCCCAATGCACATTTACGAAGACGAAATGTTCAAAATGGCCTGCGATCAATTCCAGGTCATCGCCGATTACCTGAGCATCGATCAGAACGATCGCGAGCGCCTTATGTATCCGAAGCGCGCCATCGCGGTGACGCTGCCGGTTCACATGGACGACGGCAGCACGCGCACGTTTCAAGGTTATCGCGTGCAACATCATCTCACGCTCGGGCCAACAAAAGGCGGCACGCGTTTCGCGCCCTCGCTCTCGATGGGTGAGACCGCCGCGCTCGCCATGTGGATGAGTTGGAAGTGCGCGCTCTCGAATTTGCCCTACGGCGGAGCGAAAGGCGGCGTCGCGGTCGATCCGACAAAACTTTCGCGCACCGAATTGGAAGGCGTCTCGCGGCGCTACATGCAGGAAATGATTCCGTTTGTCGGACCGCACACCGACATCATGGGACCGGACATGGGCACGAACGAACAAATCATGGCGTGGTTCATGGACACCTATTCGGTTTATCAAGGTTATGCCGTGAATGAAATTGTAACGGGCAAACCGGTCTCGATCGGCGGCACGGAAGGTCGACGCGAAGCGACTGGCCGCGGCGTCGTTTATCTCATCGAGCGCGCGATGGACATGTTGAAGCTCGATCCGGAAAAATGCACCGCGATCGTGCAAGGCTTCGGCAACGTCGGTTCGGTCGCGGCTTTGTCGCTCGCGCTCAAGACCGGCGTCAAAGTTGTCGGCATCAGCGATGCCTTCGCTGCGCTTTACAATCCAAAAGGAATCGATGTGAAGGCAGCCGAACAACACGTGCTGAAGAAAGGAAACTTGCGCGCGTTTTGCCAGGACGATCATGTCGATCCTAACGAGCTGCTGACGATGAAGTGCGACGTGCTCGTACCAGCCGCGGTCGACCGCGTCATCACTGGCAAAAATGCGGGGAAATTGCAGTGCCGTATTCTGGCCGAAGGCGCAAACGGTCCGACCACGCCGGAAGCAGATCTGATCCTTGAGAAGCATTGGGATGAGATCTTTGTGATTCCAGACATCCTATGCAACGCCGGCGGAGTGATTGTTTCCTACTTCGAGTGGGTGCAAGGTTTGCAGAGTTTTCTCTGGAGCGAAACCGAAGTGACCGACAAACTTTTCCGGATCCTCGAGCATTCCTTTAGCCAGGTGATTCGACGCGCGAAAGAGCATAAAATCGCCCATCGCACGGCGGCGATGGCCATCGGCGTCGAGCGTGTCTTGAGGGCGAAAAAGACACGGGGCTTGTTCCCATGAGCCCCGATGAAGTTTTCGCACCGCGAAGATAAACGGGAAGATCGGTTGCTCGACGTCCTCACCGACGAAACAAACGGTCTGCGTCTCATCATCTCGCGACTGGGCGCGGAATTAATCAGCCTTGCCCGAATTAACGAAGCCGGTGAATGGATCGGCTTTCTTTATCGGGACAACGATCTCTCATCGCCGTCTCAAGGCTGGGCGAACCACGCTACCGTCATGGGCTATTATCTCCATCGCCTGAAAGATGGACGCAGCTTCTACCGCGGCCAGGAAATCAAGGGCGGCACGCACAGCTTTCTCCGATCCAAAACGTGGCACTTTGTCGAAGCCAGGATGAATGAGGGTGCATCTCTAACTTATCGGATCACCCCGGACGATTTTTCCGCGACGGAATATCCGCTAAAGGTTAGCCTGGACCTGACTTATAAGATCGACATGAATAAAGTGAGCGTTGCGTTTCGAGTTTCGAAATGGTGAATCCGAACTCACCGCGCACGTCGGATTCGGATTGCACCCGGGATTCGCTGCGACTTCGTTCGAGAGCTTTCGTTTGCAAATGCCGGCCGGTTGTTATCGCCGGCATTTTTCGCCAGGCAACTACCTTTCCGGCGAAACGCGGGACTTCAACTTTAACGGCGGCGAGATGCCGTTTCCAAAAAATGAATTGCCCGGATCTTACATACTGGAACTTGTCGATGTTCCGGTGCGCGAATTTTCCTATGTCGATCCGCCTAGCGGGCGCTGGGTGATTGTCGATCTAATCAACGTGCGTTATCTGACTCTGTGGTCCGACGGCGGACCATTTCTTTGCGTCGAGCCGTGCTGGGGACTGACCGATCATTACGAGCAACGCGCCTTTGAAGAGAAAGAAGGAATCCAAACAATTCCTCCTGGCGGCGAATTGCGCGCCTCCTTCACCATGACTCCGCAACTCGCCTCCTGCGATTAGCATTCATCCTTGCGGCCTGACGTATGCGGCTCGGCACCATTATTCCCGAAAACGAAGCAACAGCGCTCCCCGCGGTTTGCGCCGAGACCGACCGCTTTGTTGGCCTGCATGCATTCCTGAGTTTTTTTGGATCGAAAGAGCTCCCCGAAAATCCGGCCGCGCCGCTGGAGCAGTTCCTTCCTATTCTCATGCCGCGTTTATCGGAGTTTACGCGCAAGCTGAGCGACTGGCCGGAACACGAAAAGGTCTTCCAGAAGCGAGGCGGAAAAAGTTTTCGTGCGCAAAAGCTTTTGCCGCCGATTATCCGCCCCTCAACCTTCCGCGATTTCTACGCATTCGAGCAGCACGTGAGGACGGCGCGGTCCCGGCGCGGTCTCGACATGGTCGCGGCCTGGTATGAAATTCCGGTTTTCTATTTTTCAAATCCAAATTCGTTTATTGCCGACAACGAAACAGTGGTTGCGCCCGCCGGTTCCCAGGAGCTGGATTTTGAACTCGAACTGGGCGCCGTGATTGGGAAACGTGGACGAGATATCCCGGCGGCCAAGGCATGGGAACACGTCGCCGGATTCACGATCATCAACGATTTTAGCGCACGCGATCTGCAACGGATTGAAATCGAGGTGGGACTCGGCCCGGCCAAGGGAAAAGATTTTGCGACCGCGGTCGGCCCGATGCTCATCACGCGTGACGAAGTTTTCGACCGGATCAGCGGCGAAAAAATTTCCCTCGAGATGCGGGCGCGGCTGAATGGCCGCAATTTATCCTGCGGAAACAGTTCCGCATTGCATCACTCGTTTCCGAAAATGATCGCGCAGGCATCGCGCGATGCGGATCTTTTTCCCGGCGACTTGATCGGCAGTGGAACGATTGGCACTGGTTGCATCCTGGAGCTCGGCGCGAAAAATACTGGCGGCTGGCTCAAACCGGATGACGTCGTCGAGCTGGAGATCGAGAAGCTCGGTGTTCTGCACACGCGCGTGACTGGACGCAAGGCCTAGAAAAAGATGTCGATCTAACCGGGGAAACGCGATGCATTCGAGTCTTCTCTAGAAACAGCGGTTGACGAAAAGCCGGGTCACACCCTTCCATTTAAATCATGTCCGCCGCTTCTCTTCACGCGCTGCTCGTGCATTCGATTGATTACGCCGGCTTGTTTCCGCCGTGCAGCCTCGCGCTCGAACCGGCGCTGAGCAATCAAGCGCGATATGTTCGTTCGGACGAAGCGTGGATGCTAAACGCATTCGTTCTTCCGCTCGGACAATTTGATGCGGCCAAGAAAATTCTCTCCGACTTCGATCCGCAACATCCACTGCGCGTTTCGGCGCTTGGGCCAAAGACAGAAGACGCCGCTCGCTTTCGTGAAATGTTCACCAAGACCAGTGACACGATCCGTTCGCTTTCGGCGTACAATGTCGATCTTATCTCGGTCAACCAGCTCGAAATGTTTTTGCCCGACGATGTCGATCTTGCATTGCTGAAGGAGGCGCGATCGATCATCGGGAGTTTACCGGCGTTCTGGGAAGCACCGGCGGACCGAGCGGAACAAACGATTGCGTTGCTTGCCGAGCACAATTCCAACGCCGACGCACCGACGTTCGGTTACAAATTGCGCACCGGCGGAGTAACGGCTGATGCGTTTCCAACGTCAGGCGAGATCGCCAAGGCGCTGGTCGCGCCGGCCACGCACCAAGTCCCGATTAAATTCACAGCGGGCTTGCATCATTCGCTCCGACAATACCGCGATGAAGTGCAAACGAAGATGTACGGTTTTCTCAACGTGCTCGGCGCCGCCGTGCTCGCAGCGGAGCATAAGTGGGACGAGAAACAAACATCGGCCATGCTTGACGACGAGGACGCGAAATCATTTTCGTTCGATGACGAATTCTTCGCCTGGCGTGAATGGAAGATCGACATCAAGCGACTGAAAGATCGGCGAAGATTCGTCACTTCATTTGGAAGCTGCAGCTTTGACGAACCGCGCGAAGATTTACGCGCGCTCAAGCTTCTTTAGTTATGCCACTCAAATCTTTTATCGACGTTGCGTCTGATTCGCGTTTTCCGCTCGAGAACCTTCCCTTCGGAGTTTTCAAGCCGCGCAATGGCGCGGCACGCGTCGGCGTGGCGATCGGCGAGTACGTTGTCGATCTTTCCGTGCTTGAGGAGAAAGGGCTGCTCGATCTGCCGCCGGGTACGGCGGCAGCTACAACGCAAGATCGACATCTATTCGCGCAAGATTCGCTGAACGCATTTCTGACGCTTGGCCGGCCGGCCTGGCGCAAAGCGCGCGAAGTTCTGCAAAATCTTCTCGCCGCCAACACGCCGACGTTGCGCGATGACGCGAAACTTCGTGAACGTGTTTTTCATCGGCAAGGCGATGTCACCATGCAGCTGCCGGCGCGGATCGGCGATTACACCGATTTCTATTCGTCGTATCACCACGCCCACAATGTCGGCACGATGTTGCGCGGCCCGGAAAACGCGCTCATGCCAAATTGGAAATGGCTTCCGGTCGCGTACCATGGGCGTGCAAGTTCGATTGTCGTGAGCGGCACTGAGGTGCGGCGGCCACAGGGACAGACCAAGCCTCCCGATGCGACCGCGCCGGTTTTCGGCCCTACTAAGAGTTTCGATTACGAACTTGAAATGGCTTTTCTAATCGGACCGCCGAACGCGCTTGGCCAGCCGGTGCCGATCGCCCGCGCGATCGATCATATTTTCGGCTTTGTCTTAATGAATGATTGGAGCGCGCGCGACATTCAGGCTTGGGAATACCAGCCGCTCGGGCCGTTTTTAGCGAAGAATTTCTGCACCAGCATTTCGCCGTGGGTGGTGACGCTGGAGGCGCTCGAGCCGTTCCGCAAAGCGCTCGCGCCGCAGGACCCCGAACCACTTCCATATTTGCGACTGACGAACGATTTTACGTATGACATCCACCTCGAGGCAAATTTGCGAAGCGCTTCGATGGAACTGCCGCACGTCATCACGCGCACCAATTTACAAAATCTTTACTGGAGCGTCTCGCAACAACTCGCCCATCACACCGTGGGCGGCTGCAATCTTCAGCCTGGCGACTTGCTGGCCAGCGGAACAATCAGCGGACCGAGCGAAGAATCACGCGGCTGCATGCTGGAGTTGACCTGGCGCGGTGCGAATCCGCTGAAACTTCCGAACGGCGAGACGCGCAAATGGCTGGAAGACGGCGACACCTTGAAGATCACGGGCTGGTGCGACGGCGACGGATATCGAATTGGTTTCGGTGAAGTAAGCGGACAAATCGTTCCGACATGAGCGACGCGGCGTTGATTACCACGCAAGATCGACAATCGCCCGCGAATTTATTTTTGCGATTTGCGCGCGCCATTTCCTGGATTGGCCATCCTTTGGTGTTTATCAGTCTGGCGGTTGGCGTCGTGGTCGCATTGCGACTGGCCAATCGCGTTGGTCTCGTGGTTTTGCTGACGTTGCTGGTCTGCGTGGTTCTGCCGATGGCGCTGCTGCTTTTTCGCGGTGTGCGCTCGGGCAGGTGGAGCGACGCCGACGTTTCAGTGCGAACGGAACGCACTCGTTTTTATCCGAGGGCTATTCCAATCTCGGCGATCGGTGTGATCGCACTTTGGTTGTTGCGTGCGCCGGGCTTTGCTTTGCGTGGAGCGTTCGTGAGCCTGGCTTTGCTCGTTGTGGCGGCGCTGCTGAATTTTCGTATCAAGCTGTCGTTGCACGCGCTTTTTGCGTTCTATAGCAGCGTGATTCTTTTTCGCGTTGCGACAATCGCCGGCGCAATTGCATTGGCGCTTGCTCTTCTTGTGTTTTGGTCGCGACTTTATTTGCAACGGCATGACCTGCCGGAAATGCTGACCGGCACTTTGCTTGGCGTGGTTGGTGGAATCGCAACCGCGTGGTGGCTATGAGCGAAATGCAGCCGTACAAAGAGCGTTCGTTTCGATTTGTTGAGTTATTGTCGATCCACGACTGGCGCATGAAACTTTACGGCATCGCGTGGCAAGGGGAACTGCCGCGACCGGAGTTACTGGAAGCGGCCAAGTGCATCGCGGCGGAGACGTTGGCAAAGGAGACGGCCAACAATTACAAAGTCGGCTTTGTCGGCGCGCACGATGGGCGAAACGCCTCTTTTGTCTTCGTCGATTTTTGGGGAAACGA
>DMCG01000257.1:12310-15672 GCA_003445855.1 Spartobacteria bacterium
CCGCGAAAAGTTCCGATTCATCCGTGTGCGTTTGGGATCTGCGCCTGCAATCCTTCGAGCGCGAGGCATGGATCAAACACGTCCTGCGCAAACTAACCGCGCCCGACTTCGAAGGCTACCTCGCGGCGCGACTAAACGAGGATGCTTAATTGGCAGAATGAACTTCGGATCTTTAACCAGCTGAGTTGACTCGACGCTAGGCTTAGAACATTTGGCACGGAATTTTGGCGGCGAATTTCCGCCGCGTGGTTAGCGTGCAGGCGGCAGGGTTTGCGGCTTTGCGTTTGCGCGTTTCAGTAAACCGAAAAGATCGCTGTCGGTAGAAAAGACGAGCGTCGTATCTTTCGTGAGCACTTTCCGGTATGTGTCCATGCTCTTGAGAAAATTGTAGAATTCGGCGGCTTGCGGATTCTGGGTGTAAGCGTGCGCATAAATCTCGGTCGCTTTCGCGTCGGATTCGCCGCGGATCTGTTGCACCTGCCGGTAGGCGGTCGATTGAATTTCATTTAAGTCGCGTTCCTTTTGTCCGGCGATGCGTGCCGCTTCCCCTTCGCCTTCCGAGCGAAACCGCTGCGCAATCTGCCGGCGTTCGCTCATCATTCGCTGGTAGATTCGATCGAGCACATCGGGATTGTAATTTACTCGTTTGAGCCGGAGATCGAGCAGCTCGATGCCAAACTCCGACAATTTCCCTGCCGCTTTCGTCTTAATCTCGTCCTCGATTTTCAATCGCCCGTACTCGATCGGCGGGAGCACACCAATCGTTCCCAGGCCTGTTGGCACATTTTTCAGATTTTCATCGCGGAGCGGTTTGCGATTCTTGTCGATGCGAACGATCTCGATCAGGTCATGCTTGGCGACAGCGTTGCGTGTCTCGCTTCCAAGAATGTCTTCCAACCGCGATTGCGCGCTTCGCTCGTCGCGCAGCCGGACGAAATAGGTCTTGGCGTCGTTGATTCGCCAGCGGGCAAAAGTAGCGACGTGAATGTAAGTTTTGTCCCGGGTGGGGATGGCAACGGGCGCGCCGTCCCATTCGAGAAATCGCTTATCGATCCGGTTGACTTCTTGAATGATGGGAAGCTTAAAGTGCAATCCCGGGTCCGTGATTGGTTCTCCAACTGGTTTGCCGAATTGCGTAATGATTACTTGTTCCGTCTGGTGAACGGCAAAGAAACATCCTAGCAACGCGCGCAGGAGCACGAACGCGAGCACAATCAATACGAGCCAAAGACAACCACGCTTGTTCATTTCTTCTCCAGGGGTTTTCCGGTGAGCGGCAAGATCGGCAACAGATTTCGCATCGAATCGTCGATGATGATTTTCTCCCCGGTCGCGGGGAGCACGTCGCCCATGGTTTCGAGATAAAGCCGCGTGCGCGTAATTTCCGGCGCCTTGATGTATTGCTCGAGCATGGCATTGAACGATGCGACGTCGCCCTGCGCTTCATTCACGCGCTTGAATCGGTAGCCCTCGGCCGCGCGAATCGCCTGGTCGGCCTGCCCCTTCGCTCTCGGCACCGCTTCATTGTAATCGCCGTTCGCGATGTTAATGGCGTTTTCGCGATCCTGTTGCGCTTTGTTGACTTCGTTAAAGGAGGCCTGGACCTCGGCCGGAGGGTTGACGTTCTTCAGTTGCACCTGATCGACGCGGACGCCGAGCATGTAGCGTTTCGCCAGTTCCTGCATTCGCGCCAGCGCCGAGACCTCGATGTCTTGCCGGCCGATCGTAATGACTTCGTCCACTGTGCGGTCGCCGATCACTTCGCGCATCGCCGCTTCCGATAAATCGCGCAACGTCTGGGCGGGATTACGGACGTCGAACAGATATTGCTTGGGATCGTCGATGCGATATTGCACGACCCATTCCACGAGTGCGGCGTTTAGGTCGCCTGTGACCATTGACCTTTCTTCTTCCGCATCTTTCGTCGGCTGATCTGGATTTGTGTAGCCCGGAGTGATGAAGCCGAACTCAAGTTTCAACTGCCTCCGCGTCGGCAGGACAGTTACTTGATCGATGCCCAAGGGCAGCTTGAAATGCAGCCCTGGCTCGACCGTTTTTAAAAACTTGCCAAAGCGAAGGACGACCCCCTCCGATTCGGCCTGCACCGTGTAGCACGCTGTCCGTATCAGAGTCACTAGGAGAATGACGATGGCAACACCGGCGATCAATCGCGCGGGAAAACGCGGCAGCTGAAAATTGTAAACGACGGGAGATTGACTGTTCATGCTGGTTCGTGCGGGCGGCTTTGTTCCAGGCCTTTCTCAACGGAGCGTAAACAAGTGAATCCGCATCGGAAAGACGAAAGTTTCTGTTTTTGATCGTCGTTCAAAAAACATTCGCGCGCTGCGGTCCCGAATGACATGCTCGACCAGTGAAAATGCAAGAAGCAAACATCGACAAAGTACACATACTCCATGTTGACGACGATCCCGATGTGCGCCTGCTGATGGCGGGCTCTCTGCAAGAATTTGGCTATGTCGTGCTCACGGCCGGAACGGTCGCGGAGGCATTACAATTGGCCAAAGACCTAAAATTCAACCTGTGCATCCTCGACGTGCGGCTTCCCGATGGCACAGGCATCGAGTTATGTCTGCAGCTGCGTAAGTTGCAGCCCGATGTTCCGATCGTTTATTACTCCGCCTACGCGGACGACGCGGCCCGGCAGGAAGCACTCTCAAGATGCGGAGATGCCTACTTGCAAAAGCCGGTTTCTGCTGCCGAACTGGAACAAACTATCGCCAGACTGCTCAATCGAGAAGAGCAAAACTGAAAAACCGCGCGCGCCACGGGCCAGAAAACTCTTGCGCGTAAACACCTTCGGGATCCGGTCTCGGAATCCTGCGAATGCGAATTACAAAACGTTTTTATCGGCCGCAAATGCGCGACCACAATTTGGCGATCTTGGAAACCACGATCGACACCGCTCGTGCCGAAATTATTCTAAATAACAACGCCAAATAAGACGCGGGCAAATCTCGAGGAAGGCAGACAAACGGAGAAGCGGAATGTTTTGAATCCGGATCGTATGCCGGGTTGATTTGCGATCCCAGTTCACGGAAACGGGCGGCAAGCGCGGGATCGTCGCTGAAAAAAGCGCCCGGCCAATGGCGTTCGACAAACTTTCGCGCCGGTTCGCCTTGGTAGAAGTCATGAATAAAAACGGCGCACGGTTTTCCGGTGCGCAGGAGCCGCAGCGCCAGTTTCAGGGCGCGAAATTCTTTTGGGCCGTCAATGAGAACCGCATCGCCGGTTTCAAGCCGCTCAGGAAGGATCTCGCGCGAATCACCGTAGAGAAGTTCGACGTTCACGTACGGCCTGAGCTTCGCTTCGGCGATGGCGGCATGCGTTGAATCAAGATCAAA
>DMCG01000153.1:0-3611 GCA_003445855.1 Spartobacteria bacterium
TCGACCAGCGTCGTCTTGCCATGATCGACGTGCGCAACGATTGCGATGTTGCGGATCTTATCCATTGAAACGCTCCTCGAACGTGAGGAGCGCAGAATATGGGCGTGTAGATCGACAACGTCAAACGACACGAAGCAGATCTGGAAAAGCAAACCGGCCAGATCGCGGGCGCAATTTATCGCCGAGATCGCTCAGCCCGATTTGCAGCAGCTTATCCGTGACTTAGCGGACGATGTAGGAGCCGTGGACCCAAACGCGGTGATGATGATGACGGACCCAGTGGCCCGGCACCCAAGCATAATACGCTCCGCCCGACCGGTAGCCCGGCCCGTGGAGATAGTAAGGCTGATCGCCAATGTCGATGTTAAGCGAAATGGCGTTTGCCGTCGTCGAGACAATGCCGCTGGCGCCGAGCAAAACCGCGAATAGTAATGCTAATTTCTTTCTCATAAGGTTTTCTAATTAACTTCGGATTAGGACGAATCTTGGCTGTCTCTTATTTAATGCGACGGCGCGATGGGTGACGCGCTGTATTACCGTCTCCGTGGCGTTGGCGTTGGCGTCAGTGTCGGTCTGCCTCTCGGTCTCGGGGGTGCGTTGTAGAGCGGTTGCGGGGATGGCGTGGGTTTATAGTATTGCGGTGGTGTTAGCGGTGGCGTTAGCGGTGGCGTCGCAAAATGACGCGGCCTCGCCGGCGTGGGCTGTGAACCTGTCACACCTTGCGGCTGAAGGCTTGTCGGTGGCTTGTGACGCTTTCCAATCGGCGTCGGTGCTGCGGTCGGCGTCGCTCCGGTCGTCGGCAGATTATAAGCTTTGCCCGGGTGTTTTCCTGTTGGAGAGATTGTTGGTGTCGCAGGGGCGGCAGTCGTTGGCAAATTCAGTGGTTGACCCGGATGCCTGATTGCCGGCGTGAGCTTACCTGATGGCGTAGCTGTAGGACCTGTTGCCGGCAAATTAAACGGCTTGCCTGGATGTTTGCCCGGCGGGGCGGCTGTTCCAGCAGGCGCGCCTGATGTCGTCGGCAACTTTTTGCCCGCCGACAACAATGGCGACTGCCCCGGCGTCGCTGTTTTGCCTAACCCGTGTGCTTTCGTTATTTTTTGTGCGACATCCGGCGGCAATGTTGCTTTGAAGGTTTTAGGCGTCTTGCCCTTCGTTTCGTCCGCGATCTTCTGCTTCAACTCTTTCTCGATCTTTGGATCTTTCACATTGCTCCAGCCGTGATCGATTTTGTTCGATGCGACTGTCTCGGCGACCTTCGGCGCGTGTTGCGGATGCTTGTCGCCTTTGACGTGTGGCGAGAGAAGCGCAAGCTGATTGCCCTCCACGTGAGAAAATTTCCCGCCCTTTATCTTTGCAGGGTCGTCATAGCGATTGACGGAAATCTTCGCAATTTCCTTGCCGCCAAATTTCCGAATTCGTTCATTGCACCAGTTATAATCGGGCCCGCCGGAATAGGTGACGTTGCGGTTGTAAACGATGTTTGTGATGTTGATCGTCTCGTTGATGATGGTGACGTTTCGCGTGCGCTCGTAGATACAGCCGCAGCCAAAAAAGGAATCGACGCCAAAATCGCGGATGTTGATAAAAATATAGCAATCCGGCCCGATATCACACGTCCGGTCGACCCATGTACTGATGCCGACGCCGATCTCGCAAGAAGCTTCCGGCGGCAAAGGCGCCCAGCCTATGCAAGAGCACGATTCATTTTGCCCCTGGCGCCACGATACCCATGACGATGCCCAAACCTTGCCCGGCACCCAGGCCCAGCCACAGCCAGTCCTGATCTTGCACCAGCGTCCGTAATGGTAGCAGCACCAGGCCCATGGCTCCTCCGAGATAAATGTCCAGCCGCAATCGTCACACTGCCGCCAGGATCCATTCGTGTAAGGGGACCAGCCGCTCGTGACATTCGTAGGCTGCCAGCACGTCCCCCATTTTTCCAATTTAATCCAGCGGCCGTTCGTATTCAGCGATTCGCTATTGTAAAAATCATCACTTGAGACACCAACCTGATCGGACTCCGCGTTGACAAAGCCGGCGCTTAATCCTTCGCCAGCTTCCGCTTCGCCGCCTTCTGCCGCCACAGCTCCCGTCACCGGCTGATTGGTCAGCGCGTACAAACAGAATGGCGCGCTGCCAGATTTTTGCGTGATCGTTACGCCCGGCGTCGAATTGCCATCCCAGGTAAAACGGTAATCAATATAGTAGACCTGATTGGCTTCCTTGAAACCGCCGGCCGAAGTGCGCGCGTCGTCTTCATTAAAAAAACCGGTTTCGACTGGCGCTTGCCCATCACCGACAAAGGCAAGGTTCACTTGTCGATTTTGTCCGCCGGAATTGCCGATATAAATGCGCAAGTCATATGTCGTCCCTGGTGTGAGACTGGCCGGATCGAGTACGATTTCCTGCTGCGAGTTGTCACCCGCGCCGGCATTAAAAGTCATGTCCGCTTGCACTTCCGCCAGTGCGCCATCCGCTTGAATATTTGCCGGTGAACCGCCCGCGTTATTGAGCGTGCCCGACAAAGTATTCAACGTACAGTTGTCCGCGATGCTGCTCTGTCCCGATCCCGTCAAAGCATGCAGCGTGATCCCATTGACGACGCGATCCGTCCCGCGCGTGTTCCCGCCGTCCACGGCGCTGGTGTACTGATTACTGGCGCTGATGCCTGAGTTCGCGTCGCTTTGACTGGCTGGGATTGCAGCATAAAAAACTGTACCCGCCTCCGCCTGAAATACACCGATCGTCAAAAGCAAAAGCGCTGGCAGTCGAGACAAAATCATTTTCATAAGAGTGGGAGAAGGTTGCCGTTCTGGCGTTCGTGCTCGAGCCGCGAGTTTAGAAAGAGACGCTGAGAAGCGTCAATCCATTTTGCCGGCGGCGGCAACGTTCCTTCGACAAATTTCCAGCGGGCGTGCTTACGCCATGACCGCCGCCGCCGCCGCGGGCTCGATCCATTTGCCGTGTTCGCGAATCAAATCCTGTAAACGCTCGACCGCTTCCGCCTCGGGAATGTTGAATTTCACCGGGGTCTTGCCGACGTAGAGGTTCACTTTGCCGGGCGCGCCGCCTACATAACCGAAATCCGCATCGGCCATTTCTCCAGGTCCGTTCACAATGCAGCCCATGATCGCAATCTTCACGCCTTTAAGATGCGACGTTGCCGCTTTGATCTTTGCCGTGGTGGTTTGCAGATTAAATAACGTCCGGCCACAAGACGGGCACGCGACGTAATCGGTTTTGAAAATCCGCGAGCCTGCCGCTTGTAATGTATTATAGGAGAGACGCAGTCCTTGCCCCGGCGCTTCCTCCCCCTGCACCAGGATCGCGTCCCCAATTCCATCGCACAGCAGCGAACCGATGTTTGTCGATGCAACCAGCAGCGTCTCGAGAAAATCCTTTTCCTCCTTCATCCTTCTTAAAACATCCTTCAAGAGAATCGGATGCCGCGGTTGTAACTTCGCGGCAAGCAAGCGAAACGCTGTGATCACCGGAAGATCGACATCGTCCTTGACCGTAACGAACTGTGGCGTCGCATTTTCATTCAGTCGTGCAATTGCGTCGTCATCGCGGGGATCGACTTCTTCAATTTGCGCGTGTTCGTAAAC
>DMCG01000153.1:3921-6966 GCA_003445855.1 Spartobacteria bacterium
GACACGGATCAATTCTTCGCCGCCCACTCGCACACCATCGCGCGCAATCGTTTCCGTCGCCCGCCGCTGATAGGAAAACGGATCGAATGAAAGATCGACATCTCGCTTTGCGGAAATTGTAGGGCGGCCATTTTGACCGCCGTCTTTTGGCGGCGAAGATCGCCGCCCTACAAGATCAGCCAGCGCTCTCGCCACCGGAATTTCATGAATGCTGTCTTCGGTCAGCGAAACACGAATCGTGTCGCCGATTCCATCGGCCAGCAATGACCCGATTCCGATCGCGCTCTTTATCCGCGCGTCCTCGCCCTCGCCCGCTTCGGTCACACCGAGATGGACCGGGTAATCCCAACCGGGGCCTTCTTCATTCAGCCGCGCCACGAGCAGCCGATATGCGGCGATCATCACTTTGGGATTGCTCGATTTCATCGAAAAGACGAACGCGTGATAATCGAGATCGCGCGCGATGCGGGCAAACTCCAGCGCGCTCTCCACCATCCCGAGCGGCGTGTCGCCATATCGATTGAGAATGCGATCGGAAAGCGAGCCGTGATTCGTTCCGATACGAATGGCGATGCCGCGCTTCTTGCAAAGCTCCACAAGCGGCGAGAAACGCTCGCGAATTCGAGCGAGTTCGGAGCTGTACTGCTCATCGGTGTATTCACGAATCACGAATTTTTTTGAATCAGCGTAGTTACCTGGATTGATTCGCACTTTGTCCACCCACTTCGCGACTTCCATCGCCGCTTCCGGTTTGAAATGGATGTCGGCCACGATCGGCACATCGCAGCCGCGATCCCGCAAACCTTTCACGATGTGTTCGAGGTTGCGCGAGTCTTTCACCGTCGGCGCGGTGATGCGCACAATCTCGCAACCGGCCGCCGCCAGTTCCATCGTCTGCTGGATCGACAACTCCGTGTCCATCGTGTCGCACGTGATCATCGATTGAACGCGGATCGGATTCGCCCCGCCGATTCCGACGTTGCCCACCATCACCTCGCGGGTCGGGCGCCGGCGGTAATGAAAAAGATCAGTGCAATATTTCACTCGTGCGCAAAATCTACGGCTTGAACTTCGCCGTGCAATGCCGCGAGGCGTTCTGTTACTCGTGCGTAGTTTTCGCAGGCGTCGCTTTTGGCAAAAACTTGGGCGTGTCGCGTTTGCTCCCGAATAGGTCCTGCACGTCGAAAAAGGCGATGTAGACCATAAAGCCAATGATCAGGACGGCGCAGGCAGTCTGCACGACTTCCAGAACGCGCATGTTCACCGGACGCCGCCGGACTGCTTCGACCAGTGCAAGCAGAATGTGGCCGCCATCGAGTACGGGAATGGGCAGCAAATTAAGCAACGCAAGATTTACATTGAGCACGACGCTGAACCAAAGCGCCATGCGCCAGCCTTCCCTGTTCTCAAACATCACATAATAGACGCGCAGCATCATCACCGGCCCGCTCATGTGCTGCAGTCGCACATCGGACTTCGGCGAGGCGATTGCGCCGATGGTATTAAAAATCGAAAGCATACCGGCGCGGATTTGCTCGACCGGCCGGGGATGTTTCACGGTCATTTTGCCGTATTCATCGAGCACGATCCCGAAATCTTCTTCCCATTGAATACCGATGCGCGCGGTTTTTTCGCCCTGCGGCACCTCCGGCGTAACCGTCACCTCGCGTTGTGCATTGCCGCGCAAGATCGACATCGTGATTGTTCGCCCGACATGACGCTTGATGTAATCGGAAACCGCGAGTGCGCTCTTTGCCATCTGGCCATCAACCGCCAGCACCACATCGTCTTTTTGCAAACCAGCTCGCGCCGCCGGGCCATTTTCGACCACAAAGCCGACCGCCGGATTACCGGGCTCAAATGCAACGCTGATTTTTTTTCCCTGACGTTCGATCGTAAGCGTAAGCGGCTCGTTCGGATGATTGCGGATATAATCCGCAATTCCGAGAATGTGATAAAGCCTCTGTTCGTTGATGGCCGTAATTGAGTCGTCAGGCTGCAACCCGGCTTTCGCGGCCGGACTGCCAGGCTCGACTTTCGCAATCACCGGCGTTTCGGCCGGCAAAATCTCGATTTGGCGAAACGCTTTGCGCGTCCACGGTTTTGTTTCCGGAATGATCGGACGCGCTTCGACCGTTTTTCTTTCGGCGTGACCGTCCGAAACGCGCTCAATCGTAATCGGAATTGTTTCGCCTTCGCTCCGAACGACCCGCCACGAAATGCTGTCGTCACCCATGCCGCCAAAGCGGGTCACCGCTTTCCCGTCCACAGCCAATATCTTATCGCCCGCTTTCAAACCGGCCTGCTCCGCCGGCGAGTCAGCCATGACGTACCCGATCGTCGTCGTCGTTTCTGATTCGCTCACGGGACGTCCGACTGTCCAAATGATCACCGCGAAAAGGACAGCAAGGCCAAAACTGAAAAGCGGTCCCGCGAATGCAACGATAATTTTGTCCAGCGCGGAGATTTTCGGCAGTTTCGCTCGGTCGAGATCAGCTTTGCCCTCGATTATGTCCATCGGTGCCAGCTGCGGCAACGCCACGAAGCCGCCGAAGGGCAGCGAACCCAGGGAATACTGCACTCCATGGATCGTTTTTTTCCAAAGCGGCTTGCCAAACCAGACCCCGAATTTCTCGACGTACAAACCGCGCCAGCGTGCCGCCAAAAAATGCCCGAGCTCATGCACGACGATGAGCAGATTGAAAAGCACCACCACCTCGATCACGATGAGGATAATGCGTCCGATGTGAAGAATCATGATTTAATCAGCCCGGGATGACCGCACGCGCTTGCTCGCGCGCCCATTGATCGGCGGCCAATATCGCATCGAGGTCGGGATGCGCAACGCTCGTGTGGCGGTCCATCACCGATTCAACGATTTGCCAGATTTGCGGAAACCGTACTTGTCGATCTAAGAATGCCGCAACCGCGATCTCATTCGCCGCGTTCATAACGGCTGGCAGAGTGCCGCCCGTTTCGCCGGCGCGGCGCGCGAGATTAAGCGCGGGAAAATCATCGTAACGCGGCGGGAAAAATTCCAGCTTC
>DMCG01000153.1:7344-7707 GCA_003445855.1 Spartobacteria bacterium
GTGACCGCATATTGAATCGGAAAACACATGTCCGAGTAGCTCAATTGCGCCAGCGTCGAGCCATCGGCAAATTCGACCATCGAATGCACAATGCTTTGCGGATGAATCACCACTTCGACGCGCTTCATTTCCACACCGAATAACCAGTGCGCCTCGATCATCTCCAGTCCTTTATTAAATAACGTGGCCGAATCGATCGTGATCTTCGGCCCCATGTTCCAAGTCGGATGTTTCAATGCTTCTTCGATCGTAAGATCGACAAATTCTTTCGCGGGCGTTTCGCGAAATGGGCCACCGGACGCGGTGAGAATTATGCGGCGAACTTCTTCGTGGGGCAACTTTCCAAGTTGCCATTTAGATGAA
>DMCG01000018.1:0-8348 GCA_003445855.1 Spartobacteria bacterium
CGCAAACGCAAAGGCGTTTGCTCCACATTTTTGTCGGAACGCGCGGAGAAAACGCCGATCCCCGTTTTTCCAAACACGTCGAAGTTCCGGCTGCCGGAGGATGGCAACACGCCGATCATCATGGTTGGTCCAGGGACTGGGGTTGCGCCGTTCCGTGCGTATTTGCAGGAGCGGAAAGCCGTCGGAGCAAAGGGAAAGAATTGGCTCTTCTTCGGATCGCAGCACGAGCACTGCAACTATTTTTACAAAGAAGAGCTCGCCGAGCTTAAGCGCGATGGGCTTCTTAGCCGACTCGATTGCGCGTGGTCGCGCGATCAGGCAGACAAATCCTACGTCCAAAACAAAATGTTGGAGAACGCCGCCGAGATTTGGAAATGGATGGATTCTGAGGGCGCGCACTTCTTCGTTTGCGGCGATGCACGGAGGATGGCCAAGGATGTCGATGCGGCGCTGCGCAAGATCATCCAGGAAACGGGCGGCAAAAGGGAGGATGTGACAAACGAATACGTCGAAAAACTGAAGAGCGATAAACGCTACAAGCGCGACGTCTACTAACCGCTCGCGTTGTAGCTGCCGTTGTCCTCAGCGGCAGGATCATCGCTGACTAAACAAAGTTCTGCCGCCAGTGACGGCGGCAACTACAACACCGGCGGCAAAAAGAAAAAGCTCGATCGATATTTGCGACGATCAGGGATCGCCGCTACAAGATCGACATGCCGGAAGCCGCTGCTCCACCAAAACCAGCCACGCCCGCTTTGCCGTACACACGGAGCCATCCGTTTCCCGGCAAGCTCGTGGTCAATCGCCGTTTGAGCGGCCCCGAATCCGCAAAGGACACGCGCCATTTCGAGATCGATCTCAGCGGCTGGGGCTTGAGCTTTGAAGTCGGCGACTCGGTGGCGATTTATCCGACCAACGATCCCGACTTGGTTGAGGAAATCATTCGCGCAATCGGCGCGAAAGGCGATGAAGCCGTGCCGGCGGCAAAAACTCAAAAGAGTTTTCGGGAAGCGCTTCTGCGCGACTTCTCCATCACCCAAACCACACCCAAGTTCTTGAAGGCGATCACCAAACGCGCGAACTCTGCGCTGCTGTTGAAAGACCTGCTCGAGCCGGAACGCAAGGAAGATTTGGATCGATATCTTTGGGGCATGGAAGTGATTGATTTTTTGAATGAGCACCCTTCTGTAAAGTTTAGGCCGGAGGAATTCGTTGGGCTGCTCACGAAATTGCAGCCTCGGCTCTACTCAGTTGCATCAAGCTTGCGCGTCTATCCCGAGCAAGTGCACTTGATCGTCGACGTGATCCGTTATGAAAGTCACGGCCGGGCGCGAAAAGGTGTTGCCTCGTCATTTCTGGCTGAACGCGCGGACAATGTTCCCGTGCCGGTTTATCCCAGCTCGGCCAAGCATTTTCACCTGCCGGAAGATCCCGACATCCCCATCATCATGGTCGGTCCGGGCACCGGCATCGCGCCGTTTCGCGCGTATCTGCAGGAACGACAGGCGCTGGGCGCAAAAGGGAAAAACTGGCTCTTCTTCGGAGCACAACGAGAGAAATGCGACTATGCCTACAAAGAGGACTTCGATCGATTCAAACGCGATGGGATTCTCACGCGACTCGATTGTGCCTGGTCGCGCGATCAAGCCCATAAGGTTTATGTCCAGCACTGCATGCTGGAGAACGCGCCGGAAATCTGGAAATGGGTCGATTCTGAGGGCGCGCAGTTTTTCGTTTGCGGTGATGCGCGGCGGATGGCGAAGGATGTCGATGCAGCGCTGCGCAAGATCGTGCAGGAGCACGGCGGCAAGAGGGTGGACGACGCGAACGCATACGTCGAAAAACTGAAGAGCGACAAACGTTATAAGCGCGACGTTTATTAAATTGTAGGGCGGCCATTTTGGCCGCCGCTGACAAAAGTTGGCGGCGAAGATCGCCGACCTACAACGGCAGCGCCTGCGCTCGCCAACACAAACGCCGCGCACAAGATCGACAATCCCCCGCCGAAAACCAGCCACACCGGCCGGTAAGTCAGAACGAGATGCCCGTGCGAACCAGCTGGTAGTTCAACCGTCGGGAATAAACTGCGATACGAATTGACGGCGAGTTTTTCGCCCGCGATCTGCGCGACGTAACCGTGAAAGTATGGACGCGAAAAAGTCAGCAAGGCAGTGCGATCGCCTTTTGCTACATCGACATCGGCCTCGACGTGATTTCGGGACTCTACAATTCGTGAAATATTCGCGGGAACAAATTGCTCGCCCGGCCGGGAATCAATCGAAGTAACCGATCGCACTCGCGCAAACGGCGCAACGCGCCGATGAAAGACGCGGCCTTCTTCCGTCGAAGTAATGAGTACCCATTCTGAACTCGGCTGCGGATCAACATCGACCTCCCACGCAACCACGATCCCGTCTACGCCAAGCCGCGTCAACATGCCGTCGGCCCCGGCTTGTTCCGTGAGCAAATATTCACCGATATCCGGATCGATTTCACCGTGAATGGCGAAGTTGAAGTCGCGCGCCACGCCGGCGGCGAGAATCGGGCTATAGCCGTTGATAAAATGCACGCCGCCCCACATCGATGTACTTCCGGGCCGGACAATCTGTCCGACCGATCCCGGTTTTTTCTCGATGCGATAGGTGTGTTCGGCCGGCGGATAAATACTTAAGTAGAGCCGCTGCGGATCAAGCGGCGCAGCTTCGAGTAATTGCTGATCGAGATTGTATTTCGGCACGCCGCAATTCAGCGAGAGGTAGAAGTAAGTTGCCGCCAACGACGCAAAAGTGACGCAGGCCGGTATCCACGCAAGAAGCTGTCTGCTTTGACCGGAAAAGAATTCCGAGAACGCCCAAAGGAGGGAGAGCCCGAGAAAAATCCATGTGAGTGGAAAAGCATGGGGGCCGTTCGTGCGCAAGATCGACATCATGATTGCCGTTAATGCAACAAGCACGAACGCGATAATGCCGGGTAACGCAAAAATTTCGCGCGATAGTAATTGAGGGCGTGCCCCGCGGCCCAGCTTGCGGAGCGCTTCCGCGGCGCAAAGAGCGAGAATCAGATGAAAAAATGGCAGCCAGCGAAAGCTCCAGCGAAAAACTCCGGCGCTTGGCAACATCGAGATCGCGAGAACAAGCAGGAGCAAGCCAAGCTCCCATCGGATTTTCCGAGGTAACTCCACCTCCGCCGCTTCGCCCGAAAAGGTGAACTGCGATGCTATACGTGAATCACGTATAGCATGTCTCGCCACAAACGCCGCGATGAGAGCGGCCGTAGCAACAAGACCGCAGGACAGCTCGGTCGCGGTGTGCGGCATCATGCGTGTGGAAAAATCGGCCCAATTCACTCTCCAGCACGGCAAAATAAATCCAGGCAATGCAGCCGGCGGAACAAGCCATTGCCAGTGCGCGGACGAGGTTTGCAGCTCGCGCGCGGAGCGATGGACGTAAGCAAAAGTCGCCAGCCAGGCCGGCGCGGAAAGACCGAATCCGAGAGCAGCGCCGAAGAGCAGCGGCAAGATCGACAATAGCTTTCGCGTTTGGATGAGCGACCGCAGACAAAGCCACACGATCAAAAGCACCAACATCAAAACGGTGTAAGGAAATCCGCCGGTGACGACGAGATAGACGAATGGGGCAGGCCACAAAAATCTCCAGCGAGTTCGCTGTCGATCCAGCGCGCGCTCGAGACCCCACCACGCCCACGGCAACCAGGCGAACGCGCCAAGCGCGCCGAACCAATCGGTCGCGCCCCAACAAATGATCCAGCCGTTCAAAGCCGCGACCAGCGCGACAAAGATCGACAATGGGACGGAGAACTTGCGATCGCGCGCGAGCAAAAACGCGCCGGCGGCAAGGACGAAGAGATGGGTGATGGAAAGTGCGGCGGCTTGTTGGGAAAAGTTGAGCGAAAATTTCCAAATCAGAATGACGGCCGCGTTTATGAAAATGGAAAACGTTCCGTATTGAAATTCGCCGGCGAGATTGCTGCAGACCCAGGAATACGGACTGAGGAGCGGGAGATGACCTTCGGACCAACTGCGCGCGACATCGGCAAAGACGGGCAAGATCGACAATTCATAATCGTCGTTCCAAAATACGAGCGGGTCGTGCCAAAGGAGGAGAAGGCAAAAGAAAACGACAATAAGGCCGGCTGCTGTGGCGCCGATTACATCGACGCGAGTGGATCGCGTAGACATCTCGCGATCTTAACGCCCAACGCCCAACGCCCAACTCCCAATCTCGAATTCAGAAGCTCTGCATTTCTGCTTATTGGACGTTGGAGGTTCGACGTTCGGCGTTTTCTTGTTCATAGCACAACCGGTTTGCCTTCAGTCATGACGAGAACTTTGTCCTCGATCCCGTGGGCGCGGGCGGCGGCTTGCAAACGCTGCAGCGGTTCGTCGAGCGGTTCGTAGCCGAGCCGAAAAGTTCCGTAATGCATCGGCACCAGAACCTTCGCGCCGAGTTCCGTGAACGCCTTGACCGCTTCTTCCGGGTTCATGTGAACTTCGCGGCCGGTCGGCGCGTCGTAGGCCCCGATGGGAAGAAGCGCGATGTCGATGTTGTAATGATCTCCGATCTCCCTGAAGCCCGGAAAAAAAGCGCTGTCGCCACAGTGAAAAATTGTCCGGCCATCGACCGTGACCGCGAACCCGCCAAACCCGCGATGCAAGTCCGCCAGAAAACGTGCGCCCCAATGATAACAAGGCGTTAAGGAAACTGTGAGCGGCCCGAGTTGCACTGTCTGCCAGTAATCGAGCTCGTGGACAATGCGGAAACCGAGATCATGCACCAAGTTACCCACGCCGATGGGGACGACGATCGGCTGGTTGGCCGCCACTCGCCGCAGCGTTCGCCGGTCAAGATGATCGAAATGCGCGTGGGTGACGAGGACGAAATCGATTTCCGGCAAATGATGAATCTCAAACCCAGGCTGCTTCAGTCGTTTGATCACTTTAAGCCACTTCGACCAGTTCGGATCGATCAAGACATTGGTCTCGTGCGTTTGAAGCAAAAACGAAGCGTGTCCGATCCAGGTGATGCAAATTTCGCCTTTCTGGATTTTTGGAAACTGCGGTTGGACGTGGTCGCCGGAACGCCTGACAAAGAGCGAAGGAATCAGGACGCTGGTGAGGAAATTGCGTTTGTGCCAGTCCGGGCGCGGACGCAAGCGAACACGGGTGGAGCGTTTAGGGGAAGCGCCATCCTCTGATTTCTGGCGAACGATGTTCCTCCGGCTTTTTTTCGAAAAAGGAATCGGCACTTTCGAGAAAGCATATAAGCTTGGTCGGGCGAAGCAAAATCTTTCGCGCCAATGAGCGATAATCTGGATGCACTCGCGCAAAAAACAGCCTTGCGCGCGGAAATGCGGCAGCGCTTGCGCGCAATGACGCCGGAAGATCGACAATCACTCTCCGAGGAGATTTGCGAGCGCGTGCTTGAAAACGACCAGTGGCAGGAAGCGCAGAGTGTGATCCTCTTCACGCCGCTGCCGAGCGAACCGATAATCACGCCGCTGAAGCTGGACTGCGAAGCCCGAAAAGTTGCGTGGGCCGCGATTGCGCAAAGTTCGCGCAATGCAGCCGACCTTCATCTGCCCGATGCCATCGATTTGATTCTCGTTCCCGGTCTGGCTTTTTCCAAAGATCGACATCGACTCGGCCGCGGCGGCGGTTTTTTCGATCGATTGCTCGCCGGCCGCGCCGCCCAAGCATTCAAACTCGGAATTTGTTTTTCATTTCAACTTCTCGATACGATTCCGACCGAGCCTCACGACATTGTGATGGACGCGGTGGTGACGGACGGCGACACGATGATGTAGAGGCGGCTGTGTCAGCCGCAATTTCATAATGATGCGGGCGACACGCCCGCCACTACACTAATTCGGCGGTCATAGACCGCCGCTACAGTTACAAGGCGGTTGATTGACTCGCAATTCCGCCTTCAGTTGTGCGCGACATGCGCAGCTGGAAATTCATCATTCCCCTGATTTTGGTTTGCTCGATTGCGACTGCGGTCGAGACGCGACTGCCGTTCAAAACCGTTTTCAAGGGACAAGATCAGTTCAATCGATTGGTCTCGCGAGCGAAGAGCGAAAATTGGAAAGCGTTGCCGATCGGCGAACGGACTGCGGCGGCCGGACAAGCGCTGGTGGGAACGCGCTACAAGCATTTCACTCTCGAGATCGACAACCGGATTGAAGCGCCGTCGGTGAATTTTCAAGGAATGGATTGCTGGACGTTTTTTGAGATCGCGCTCGCCTTCGCGCGGATGCTGGATGAGCCGGAGGAAAACTGGACGCCGGAGCGTTTGCTGCATTACATCGAACTCGATCGCTACCGCGGCGGTGAATGCACCGGCGAATATCTTTCTCGTCTGCATTACCTGGAAGATTGGCTGGCCGACAACGACCGGCGTGGGCTGGTGGATGATTTAACGCGGCAGCTTGGCGGAGTAAGCGTGCCGCATTCGGCGCGGGAGATGTCAATCGGCTGGCGACACTATCGCTATCTCGCCGCCAACCGCTCACTGCTCGGTCCGCTGGCGCGAATGGAAGAGCGCGTTTCCGCGCGTCCGTTTTACCAGATTCCAAAAAATCGCGTCGCCAGAATCGAGTCAAAATTACAGAACGGTGACATCGTCGGAATTGTTTCGCGCGATCGCGGCGGGCTCTATTCCACCTCGCATGTCGGTCTGGCGCTGCGCACGAGCGACGGCTTGCATTTCATGCACGCGTCGTCGCCGGGCAATTCGGGAAAGGTTGTTGTGGACGCGCGGTTGTCGAAATACCTTTACCGATACGGCAGCGACAGCGGGATCCTGATCGCGCGTCCGCTGCGGTAATTCGATTGCCGTAATCACACCGGCGCTTCATCCTTACGCCGAATCTTTAAGATGGAAGAAACATCGACATGAAACAAATCAGGGTTATGAAAATGCTTTTGTCCGTTTCTCTGGCGGTGGCTACGGCGGCCCCGGTTTGGGCGGAAACGAAAATTCGAGTGGGCCATTTTCCGAACGTGACGCATGTGCAGGGGTTGGTGGGGCATGCTCTTTCCCGCCAAGGAAAAGGCTGGTTTGAAGAGCGGCTGGGCGCGGGGACAAAAATCGAATGGTTCGTCTACAACGCGGGTCCGAGCGCGACGGAAGCGATTTTCGCAAAATCGATCGAACTGACGTACGTGGGGCCCGGCCCGGCGCTGAACGCGTATGTAAAATCAAATGGCGACGAGATCCGATTAATCGCCGGCGCGGCCAATGGGGGGGCGGCGCTGGTCGTTCAGCCGGACCAAAACCTGAAAGTACCGGCCGACTTTCGCGGGAAAAAAATCGCGACGCCGCAACTTGGAAATACCCAAGATATTTCATGCCGCGCGTGGTTGGTCGCCGGTGGGCTAAAAATTACACAGCTTGGTGGCGACGCCCAGGTTATTCCGACGCAGAATCCGGATCAGCTGGCTCTTTTCCGAGAAAAGAAAATCGACGCTGTCTGGACGGTGGAACCCTGGGTTTCCCGCCTCGAGATGGAAACCGGAGGGAAAGTGATCGTCGAGGAACCGGAAACGGCGACCACTGTGCTGGTTTCACGCGCAAAATTCCTCAGCGAGCAGCGCGATCTCGTGCGCAAATTCGCTCAGGCGCACGCGGAGTTGACCGACTGGATTTTAAAAAACCCGGCTGCAGCGCAGAGCCTCGTGAAAGCAGAACTGCTCGCGGAAACCAAGAGCGATATGACTCCGGCATTGATCGAGCATGCATGGAAACGAATCGTTTTCAGTGCGGAAATTCCGCGCGCGTCGGTGGAGAAATTCGCGCAAAACTCTGTGCGCTCGGGCTTCATCAAGACCGCGCCCGATTTTTCACGATTGTTCGAAAAGCCCTGATGTCGCTGCAAGAAGAGCTGCAAGGTTCGCCGCCGGCGAAGCTGATCGTCGATCATGTTTCGAAATGGTTTCGCACATCGCGGCAAATCGTGCACGCACTTGACGATGTCTCCCTCGAAGTGGCCGAAGGCGAGTTCATCGTCATCGTCGGCCAGAGCGGGTGCGGAAAGTCGACCCTACTCGACATCATCGCCGGTCTGGAAAAGCCGGACAAAGGGCGCGTGCTCGCCGACAATCAACCCGTGCTGCGACCGGGGCGGCACCGGCTCGTTATGTTTCAGGAGTCGGCGCTGTTCCCCTGGCTCAATGCCTTTGGCAACGTCATGTTCGGCTTAAAGCTAAAGCCCGGGCTCAGAAACTCGGAACGGCGGGAGGTGGCAAAATTCTTCCTTCATCTTGTCGGTCTCGAAAAATTCATGCAGGCCAATGTGCACGAGCTTTCCGGCGGAATGAAGCAACGCGT
>DMCG01000018.1:8704-10680 GCA_003445855.1 Spartobacteria bacterium
CCGTTCGCGGCGCTCGACGCCATGACGCGCGAGCAGCTTTACGGCGATATCCAGCGCATTTGGGAGAAGCGCCGCAAAACGATTATCTTCGTTACACACAACGTGCGGGAAGCGGCTTGCCTGGCCGATCGCGTCGTGATCATGTCTCCGACGCCGGGACGGATCCGCGAAGTTTTTGAGATAGTGCTGCCGCGCCCGCGCGATTTTAACAGCATCGAAATCGCCCAGCATGCATCGACATTAACTGCGGCCCTAAAAGGACACGGTGCTCACGCGACATTGACTGGCTGATGAGACGCAGTTTGCTCGCGATTGTATTTTTCGTTGCGCTGGCCGCGATTTGGGGCGCGATCGTTCGCGCGCAAATTTGGTCGCCGGTCTTGCTGCCCTCTCCGCTCAGCGTCTGGGATTATGTGATCACTGCGGGGCGCGACGGCACATTGCTGAGCGCTTCCATCGTAACATTGCGGCGATTGCTCTCCGGTTATGCCATAGGCCTGGCGATCGGATTGCCACTCGGTTTGTTGACCGCTTCATCGACTTTTTTCGAAGACACCATCGGCGTGCTCGCCCTTGGATTGCAGACGTTGCCAAGCGTCTGCTGGGTTCCGCTCGCGCTGCTTTGGTTCGGACAAACTGAAAGTGCGATGCTTTTTGTCGTGATTATGGGAACGGTCTGGTCGGTTGTGATCGCGACCGATACAGGCGTGCGCACCATTCCGCCAATTTATGCGCGGGCGGCACGCACGATGGGCTCGAGACCGTTCCATAAATGGACGCGCGTCATTTTACCGGCATCGCTGCCATATCTGGTGAGCGGAATGAAACAAGGCTGGGCGTTTGCCTGGCGCTCACTCATGGCCGCGGAAATTTATGTGACCATCCTCACTGGATTCGGGCTCGGCCATCTGCTGCATTACGGACGCGAACTCAACGCGATGGATCAAGTCATCGGAATCATGCTGGTGATCGTTGTCATCGGATTGCTCGCGGACAAAATTCTTTTCTCGCCGTGGGAACGTTTTCTCCATCGCCGCTGGGGAACAGGAAGACGCTAAGCGGGATCGATTCGTTTAACCAACGGGCGCCAGGACAGGCCATTGAACGCCGTGCGCTCGCACAACTTTTAGCAGCACATGGCGTTCCGGCAGATTAACAGCCTGACGTCTCGGCAATCAATGCCGATTAGGAGTCAATCGCTGCGCGTCCGTGGGGCTCGTAACTGAAGTGGGGGTCGAGCAGCTTCAACGCATCAATCGCATATTGTCGATCTTCGGCAGAAAGATAATCCTCGTAACCGCCAATCTTGCCGCGCCGCACTTTGAACGATTCCGGGTCGCGTATATCCCGGGCCTGAAGAATTTTCGAATTGAAGACGCCGGCTGCCTCCAATTTTTGCATGTTGCCGAACTCCGAAAAATCGAGCGCGGCCTGAAAGATCGCCATGTCCGGTTTGGTTTCACCCAGCAAGGCAAGCAACGCGCGAAATTGTTCGGCGGGCGCCGCGCGCAGCGATTCATATCGCAGGAGGGAGAAGTTGCGGCGGCCTGAAAATTCATCCAGCCAATCGTTCATCGTTTTAACGATGGAGCAGATTCCGAATCGTTGGTCGCGTAACATCTCACCGATGCTTCTCTGCCCAAATTCGTCACGCGTTCCCGGATCGCGCCTGGTCATTTGCAAATAGAGCGAAACAAAAACGTCGCGCGGATCTCGCGCGAGCAGCACGATCTTTGCGCGGCGGAGTTCTTTCGCTGGGATCAAGTATTTACCGCGAACCGCGTCCCAAAGGTTCCCCTTCGTCCTGTGCTCAAACAAGTCATGCGAATAAATGACGCGCGGAATTGCCGGATCGCCGTATCGCTCCGGCTTGAGCGTGAAGTCATGGCCGCAACGGTTGCAAAAGTAAGCGCAGAGAAATGTCCGGAGCCAGGTGCGTCCGCTTTTCGGGACCGAGAGGACGATCATGTCCCCGC
>DMCG01000018.1:10967-14998 GCA_003445855.1 Spartobacteria bacterium
CGTCCGCTCGCGTCCAGCGCGACGCCGCCCGGTTTGCAAAGCAAACCGACCGTGATTATACTTTCTTCTCCAAAAATGGGGGCGTACTGGCTTCGACTTGTAGTTGGAAGCGCAGGCGGCATGTCGAGGATGGTTCGTTGGCCTCGTAAAAAACCGAGCCAAAACAAATAAACGCAGATCACCAAGATCTCGCTCTCGCGGCTTAATTGACCGTGACGTTTGGAGCTGGACGCCTGCTACGGCGCCAAACGTGGATAGCAGGCTAATCTTTCGGCGGAGCGACCGCGCCGGAAGGTGAAGGAATTTCGTGGACGCTCGGGAGCGAGCAGTGCGCCGGTGCAACGTTTGGCTCCTTAAACCTCAACGCCGGATAAACATGTAGATGGCTGCGTGGACAGCGACGAGGACAGGGGTTCAACTCCCCTCGCCTCCAGCCCCGAAAGCTTTCGGGGCTGCCACGCCGGAACAAAGTGAAGGCGGGCTCTGTTTTTGAACTTCTTTTCAGCGCTCTAAAAGACTACGGCTTGGCAGATGCGTCGAATATTTCAATCACCTGAAAAATAAGGCTTCCCAAATCGATCCCGAGAGTGTTATAAACATCATAATTACTATAACTCCGTGGCGACTCCTTCGACTTTTATGAACTCCCGCGTCCTCACCAAGATCGTCTATCATTGCGCACTCTTACTTGCTTGCCTCACCCTTAGCGCATGCCCGCAACAACCAGTCCTCCTCACTCCGGGCGAAAACGATCTTGTCGTGCTCAATGGCTGCGTTATCTCTGCTTGTAATTATTTGGCCGCGGTCAAAACGCAGCACAGTCTGGATAAAGATTTTTGGGCGAAAATTCTTCTCGTTCGCTACAACGATCATCCAGCCGGCCATGCTTATTGCGTGTGGGAAACCGATGGAACAATCTATGGCTACGATCGCAATGCCGGCTCGTTTCCGATTCCCGTCTACACGCGCGACGCTCGCGCCATCGCCATCGTTCTAGCACAGCAGCTCGGCAAAGTTCTCAACCAACCGCTTTCGGTAAACCAGGCAGAATTTGTCGAATCGCAACACGCTGACCTCTACAAATACTGACGGCGATCGACTCAAAAGCGCGCGCACCCTCGATTCAGATGTGTGAGCGCAAAAAACGCGGCACATAAACGCGAACTGATTTCGCGCGAATCGTAAATTTTATGTCGATCTTGGTACTGAAGAGGTGGGTGGCAAAACTTCGCGCACGAAGCGCCCGCTAAGTCACGGCGATTTGCTCCACGTCTTCTTCTGAAACGAAACGCGTCCGGAGCCCTTCTCGAACGCTTCAAAATGCTCCGCGTTCTGCTGGTAGTATTTCTGGTGATAGGCTTCGGCCGGATAAAATTTCATGAGCGGCAGGATTTCGGTCGCAATCGGCTTATCGAACTTTCCCGAGTGCGCCAGTTTTTCTTTCGAGGCCTCGGCGATTTTTTTCTCCTCATTGTCGCTGTAAAAAATCGCGACACGATAACTCGGGCCGATATCGGTGAACTGGCCGTCCGCCTGGGTCGGATCGATTTGCCGCCAATAAATGTCGAGCAGCTGATCGAACGAAATTTTGGCTGGATCGTAGGTGATTTCAATCGACTCGCGATAATTCGTTTTTTCCGATGTAACGAGCTCGTAGGTCGGATTCGGTTCGGTTCCGCCACAATAACCGACAACGGTCTTGATGACGCCATTGGCTTTATCGAATGCCGGTTGAATGCACCAAAAACAGCCACCAGCGAACACCGCTGTCTTCGTTGGCGGCGGCGATGGACTTTGTGCGCTGGCAAGATCGACAATCAACGCGAGCGAAATTCCGAGGAGAAAACCGAAGAGAATCCGTTTCATATTGTCGATCTTAGACAGCAGCGCGCACCGTTTGTTCCGACTTTTCGGCTTGCCAGCCTTCGCCGCGACTGCCATAAGCGTAGGCTCTTAACCAATAGGAGGTAACAATGGTTCAAAACAGCCGCAATTCTTTTTGGTGTCGTTTTTCTGCTTGTCGGAATTCTCGGGTTCGTCCCTGCCGCAACCAGCAACGAGATGTTACTCGGCACCTTCCACGTCAGCTTCGCCCACAACCTTGTCTATCTTGCATCCGGAGTCGTCTTTCTCCTCTGCGGAATGGCTGGTGCCGGCGCGTCGAGCACGTTTTTCAAAATCTTTGGAATCGTCTACGCGCTCGTAGCTGTGCTCGGGTTCTACTACAAGGACGAGGCCATCTTTGGACTGATCTCGAACAACATGCCTGACGTTTGGCTGCATGTCGCTCTTGCCGCGGTCATGCTCTTGCTCGGTTTCGGGGCCGGGCGCAACACCGCCACCGCTTAGTAGGTTTCTCCTCACGTGCCTGTCGGTGAGGTTGAAACGCCTCGCCGAAGGCACGACTTATTCTCCGTGATCGAACTGATCCCGGAGTCGTGTATCGCCCGTCTCGATCCGCAGAAAATCTTCGGGCGCGCTGCGCCGCTCCATGTCGATCTTGGCTGCGGTGACGGTGCATTTCTTTTTGCGCTGGCCACGCGGATGCCGGAGAAAAACTTTCTTGGTATCGAGCGCCTCGCCAGTCGCGTCGAAAAAGCCTGTCGCAAAGCGGCCAGGATCGACAATATGCGCGTGCTGCGCATGGAAAGTTTCTATGCCGTCAGGTATTTGCTGCCCGAACGATCGGTGGAAGCTTTCCATCTGCTCTTTCCCGATCCCTGGCCGAAGCGAAGGCATCAACGCCGCCGTATCGTGGCGGAAGATTTCTTAAGGACGATCTGGGCGGCACTGGAAGAGAACGGAATTTTGCGGATCGCGACCGATCACCTTGATTATTTCACGCGCATCTCGCAACTGGCTGAGGAGTCTAGTCTCTTTGCTTTTATGCAACCCAGCGGTGAGAACGATTTTCCCGTGTCTGCTTTCGAGAAAAAATTCACGAGCACAGGCGCCCGGATTTATCGGCTTGAACTGCGAAAGATTTCACCAGTGATGTAAGCACGCGCTTTCCACTCGCGATCGCCGAAGTGCAGTTCTACTGCGCCGGTTTCGTCCTGGCGAAAAAGTTTGATGCCACGAGCGCGCACGCTCGCTGCCCATTCATCCGTCACGCGTTCGTACTCAGGAAAATCGCGCGAGGTGGCAATGATTAATCGCGGCCGCACTGCGTCAAGAAAAGCGTCGGAACTGGACTTGCCGGAGTGATGCTGTCCCTTGATCAAAATTTCGCTGTGCAAATCGATACCCGAAGCACGGAGTGCGTTTTCGGTTTCATAACCGCTGTCCGACATGAGCAAAATTCTGACTGCAGGAGAGATTAATAATTGGACGACGAGGGTCTCGTCATCAGCGGTCGCGGCTGCAAATTCCCGGGGTGGAAAAAGAATTTTCGCCGTTACTTCGGGGGAGAGATCGAAACGTGCGCCCGAATTCAAATTAATCGGCTTGATATGACGGCTCCCAAAAATTTGATGAAGTCGACGGTGGACAACCGACCGGTCGGCTGCGGAATTGTCGATCAAGACTTGAGGCAAAAAGTCCTCGAGCAGCAGTTCCGCGCCGCCAATGTGAAGCGAATCGCCATGGCTGAGGAGCAATCCATGGATGCGATTCACGCCCGTCGCATGCAGATATGGGCGAAGCACGCGTTCGTAGTCCCGTTCGCTGCCGCAATCAAACAGCCAATCCGCGCCCTGCGTCCGCACATGCACTGCCGCGCCGGCGCCAGTATCAAGCACCGCAATTTTGGCCCGCGCTTTTTCCGGCCAATGCGGATGCTCGACGTAATAATGTCCTGCGGAAAGCTGCGCAAACCAATGCACGAGCGCGAGAACAAGCCGCGCCAGCGACCAGTTCGCGTTGTTGAAAACAATCGACAGCCACGGGAGCAATGGCGCAGTTAAGATCGACAACAGCGCGATTGCCAAAATGAAGAAAGCGATTGGAACAACAATGAGATTTGCGAACAACGAAATCGGCGTGACGAGATGAAAATACCAAAGGATAAGCGGCAACGAACCGAGCCAGGC
>DMCG01000018.1:15266-16739 GCA_003445855.1 Spartobacteria bacterium
CCGTGGCAGAAAAGGATCGGCTGCGCCCAATCGCCGCAGGGATCGAAAAAGCGGATCGGCCAGCAAAATGATTCCGCCGACCACGGCAAAAGAGAGCTGGAAACCGGTGGAGAAAAACTCGTTTGTGTTCCAACAAAGAAGAAAAAAAGCCGCCGCGGCGAGACTGTTGAGGACGAAAGCTTTTCGCTGGAAAAAAAAGCCGCCCAGTAGAATCGAGCTCATGACGGCGGCCCGGATGCTGGAAACGTGTAGCCCGGTGGCCGCCGAATAAAACAGAAGGAGCGGGATGATGAGCGCGGTCGCCCACTTGCGCGACAGTTGCGCTACGATCGCCAATATCCACAAAAGCCGCGCCACGATCCCTACGTGCAGTCCAGCCACCGCGAAGAGATGAAGCGTGCCGGTTTGTTGGAACGGTTCCTCGATGTCTTCCGGAGTTTGATGCCTGAGACCGAGCACAATTCCGCTGATAAAATTCTGCACGTCCGGCGAATTATCCAACCCACGGCAAAGCGCAGTCTGCATCCACGCGCGTGATTTTTGCGCAGCGCGTAAAACCAGATTTCCGCCGCCATGTCGAATGAGCACGCCTTCCTCCGGATAGCGAACAAACAAACTTCGGCGCACGTCGCGGCGCGCGAGATACGAGCGCATATCGAATTCGCCGGGATTTCGGGGCGGTGGGATCGGCTCCGCGATTCCAAAAAATTTGAATTCATCGCCGAATTCCGGTTCGCCCCGCCAGCGGACAAGCCACGTCGCGCTCGTTGGTTGGTTTTTACTTTCGAATTCAATCGATTTGAGCTTCAGCAGAAATGTGGCGAATCCGTTCGAAGCGATCTTCGGCTCGCTGACGACGAGTCCAGTTGCTCCGACGGCGCGCGGCCGCTCGCCCAACTGTCCGGCAAGCCGCAGACCTGCCGTGTCTTCGATTTGCAAATTATGCAGCAGAAAGAAACCGCATGCGACGAACGCATATGTCGATCTTAAGTTCGGCCAGTGGAATGCTGCCCAACCGGCAATAACAAAGATCGTTCCGATCGGCAGCCATACGGACGGAGAAAGGGGAAAGAAATCCGCCAGAATAATTCCGAGCATCGCGGTCAGCGCCAAACCAACAAATGGCTGGCGCGCTGCAATCGGGAAGTTCACACGCCGGCGCTTTGGCCATTTATCGTCAGGTTTTGCATCGCAGAGAGGCCCTCCGATGAGATTCTACGGGATTTGCCGGACGAAGTTTCCAATTATTTTATGCCGACCGGCGGCAAGCTGTTCGCGAATTCCCGCAAAGCGCAGCTAAGATCGAGAACTCGGCACGAGCAGAACTGGATGGGTGCTGCGTTTGAGCACGCCTTCTGTCACGCTGCCGACAGAATGCTTTTCATGTCGATTTTTCCAGCTTAGCGGCCAAGCTGCTCAATCTCCAACATTCGAAGGGTAACACCTTTAGTCCCATGGGAAGCCAACGGCTTC
>DMCG01000048.1:0-2510 GCA_003445855.1 Spartobacteria bacterium
ACGTGACTCCACATCACGATGCGCCCGAGCGGCCCCGGCAGCGCCGCGATGAGCAATCCATGATAGCGACGCGTGACCGCGCCGGAGACGGTGCCGGAGGCATAACCGCCGAGACCGTTTGTCACGAGCCATTCGCGGTTGAGCAAAAGCTCGCGCGACATGTGCGCGCCATCCCACGGCATCGCACGAACCACGGGCTGGCTTATTTCAAATTGCTTGTTCATCGAGTATCGGCGCAAACAGCGAAATCGATCACAGCGATCTTCTTTTCGGTTGACGGCGCGGCGCTTTCTCCGGGATGAGCCGCAGCGCGATGGTTGCTTCCGCCGGCAAAGTCCAACCGTCCTGCCTCGCGACCGTCACCACTCCAGGTCCGCCGTAGGAAACCGATTCACTCGACCACAGTGTTTCCCATTCCAAACCCAGTGGCGGTGCGAGCAACGGCTCTGGGGCAGGGGTAAGCACCCGGCGTTCGCCAAAGTTCACCACGAGTAATCGGTCGTCGGAGTTTCCTTTGCTGAAATAGCGAAGCACGAAACTTGCCGGTCCAAGCACGGCACCGTCCACTCCTCCCAGTCTCTGTTCGTGAAAGCGCGAATCTTCCCGGCGCAACCGTAAAAGATCGACATGTAGATCGTAAAATTCTTTGTTTTTTTTCCGTTTGGAAAAATCGAGCTTGCAGTTCGCAAAAACTTTTGGATCGGACGGCACCGGCAATCGTTTCTGCACTTCGTTGGCGGCAAGCGATGGGAATTGCGCGAGAAATTGGAAGCGCCCTTTACGGATGGCTTCGCGCATGGGGCCATCGCCCACGTCCGTAAAAAATATGAACGGACTCGACGCGCCGAACTCCTGACCTTGAAAAAGCATCGGTGTCCATGGCCCGAGCAAAAGCAGCGCAGTCATGGCGCGATATCGTCCCGGCGAAGTTTGGAAACGCAGTCGCTCACCTGCGGCGGTATTTGCAACCTGATCGTGATTCTCGATGAACGCGACGAACGCCTCCGGCGATGCCTTAAATGTTGGCGTGCCACGCGGCGCTTCCTGCCAGGAGTACGGTTGCCCTTGAAACAGGTAACCGTACTTGGCCGCGGAAATGAATTCCTGCGGTGAACCGAGATAATCGGTGTAGTAAGCTTCACGTAGTCCCGTGAGTGCGACGACGGCGCTGTGATGAAAATCGTCGTTCAAGAGTCCGTCAAGATCATCGCCTCCTTCGCTCCGGGGGCGCACGAGTTTGGTTTCCTGCGACTCGTTTTCGGCGATCAGGATCAAGGAACGCTTTCCTGCGGTCTGCCGAGCCGCGCGTCCAATCGCCCCGACGATGTATTCGTCCGATTTGTCGTAAATGCTTTGGGTAGCGTCGAATCGGAATCCATCGAAATGGAATTCATCGATCCAGTAGCGACCGTTGGTGATGAAAAATTCGCGCACCGGCCCCGAGTTTGCTCCGTCGAAATTAATCGAGTCGCCCCAATCATTTTCGTTCTCGCGCGTCAGATAATCGTCGGAATAAACGGCGAGATAATTTCCGTCGGGGCCGAAGTGGTTGTAAACAACATCGAGAATTACCGCGAGGCCTAACGAGTGCGCGCGGTCGACGAACGCGCGCAGATCGTCCGGCGTTCCGTATAATCGCGTCGGCGCGAAAAGATCAACACCGTCGTAGCCCCAACCGAAGTTTCCCGGAAAATCAGCGATCGGCATCATCTCGATCACGGTGATGCCGATGCGCGCCAGCTCCGCCAATTGCTCCGCCGCAGCGCGCCACGTTCCTTCCGGCGTGAACGTGCCGATGTGCATTTCATAAACAATTTGGCCGCGCATTTTCACGCCGCGCCATTTTTCATCCGTCCATTTGAACTGCGTTGGATCGACAATGCACGAAGGACCGTGCGGACCTTGCGGCTGAAAACGCGACGCCGGATCGGGATGAAAATTTTCCGCGTCGTTTATGCGGAAGCGATAAAGGGCTCCTGCGCCCGCTTCCGCCGTTCCGGAAAAATATCCGCCGTCCTCGCGCGTCAGCGGATGAAAACTTCGCTCCGCATTTTTCTCGGCGCCCGATTCTAAAACAAGATCGACATTTTTCGCTTTCGGCGCCCAGGCACGGAAATGCGTTTTGTTTGGACCGATTAATTCCGCCCCAATCGGGTAGCGACGTTTTGCGAACTTATTTACGCCACTCTTTCGCCCACGAGCGCTGCGCTGGTTGTGCATGAAAGTGATTTCGCTTTTCATCCGAAGATCGACAATTAAAAATGGCCGGGTGCGCCGAGCGCCAGCTCAACCTTGCATGAAATCGCTGTAGGCGCAGTGGCCGCTTTGAGAAGTAATGTGACAACGCCAAACCTCAAAATCATCGAGCACCCGCTCGTCGCGGCGAAGTTGTCGATCTTGCGCGCGAAGACCACCGCGCCCGGGGAGTTCCGTCGCAATATGCAGGAGATCGCGATGTTGTTGCTCTGTGAAGCGGCCCACGCCTGGACAACGACGCCGATCGAACTCGA
>DMCG01000048.1:2885-6673 GCA_003445855.1 Spartobacteria bacterium
CTCGGCATGCTTGAAGGAATGCTGCGCGTCCTGCCGGAGGCGAGCGTTGGTCACATTGGACTTTATCGCGATGAAGAAACGCTCCGGCCCGTGAGCTATTTTTGTCGTTTGCCGGTGAACCTGAGTGAAGCGCAAGTCGTCCTTGTCGATCCAATGCTGGCGACTGGCTACAGCGCACGCGAAGCCGCTTCGATGTTAAAAGCGCGTGGCGCGAAGCGGATTCAATTCATCTGTCTGGTCGCGTGTCCGCCTGGCATCGAACAACTGCATTCCGTACATCCCGACGTCACCATCGTCACCGCCGCGATTGATCCGGAGCTGAACAAATTCGGATTTATTGTTCCCGGTTTGGGCGACGCGGGCGACCGCTATTTCGGAACAGGATAGTTACACGTCCGTGATCGACCAAAATTTACGGAAGGCGGCCGGCCAAGTTCGGTCGATGACGCTTTGACGGGCGCGACTGCCCATGCGCTCTCGCCGGGCGGGATCGACCACCAACTCTCGGATGGCGCGCGAGAAATCTTCCACGTCATGCGATTTGGTGATGAGGCCATTCACGTTGTCCTCCACTAATTCCTTTGGCCCCCCGGAATCGGACACGATAACGGGAACACCTGATGCCTGCGCTTCGATGATGACGTTGCCGAAGGTGTCAGTGGTGCTGGGAAAAGCGAAGACATCGGCCGAAGCGTATGCCGTGGCTAATTCCTTGCCTTTCAGGTAACCGGTGAAGATTGCGTCCGGAAGTGTTTCGGAAAGCGCCTCCGAATATGGCCCATGACCAACAATGAGAAGTTGGATCGATAAACCTTCGTCGCGAAGTTGCCGATAGGCTTTTGCCAGAACATCGAGATCTTTCTCCTTCGATATGCGGCCGACGTAAAGGAGCCGGACCTCGCTGTTGGCCGGCCCGAATTTTTCCCAGAATGCAGGGTCGCGTCGCGCCGGCGTGAACAATTCGGTGTCGAGACCGCGCGGAAAAATTTTCAGCTTTGCCGGATCGAGACCGCGATTGATCCAGCTTTGTCGATATTCCTCCGAATTGACGAAGACGGTGTCGAGCTGGCCGTAGAACCAGTGCATGTAACGCCAGGCCACGCTTTCGAGAAAGCTGTCTTCGGTGAGGATGCGGATGTACTGCGGAAAATCGGTGTGATAAATGCCGCTGGTTTGCAGGTTGAGCATCTTGGCCGCAAGCAGCGCAGTGAGGCCGATCGGTCCTGGCGTGCTGATGATGATTTCGGTGAATCTTTCTCGCTGGATGTAATCGAGCATTTGCAGAATCGGCGGGAAACTCAGTTTTTGCAGTTCGTATTCGGGCAACTCGAATTCGCCGATCGGTCGAAAATTCTTGATTGGGATATCGTCGATTTGCAATTCGCTGAGGGACGTGACGACGATCAATTCCTTTCCGGCCGCAGCTCCGGCCGCGGTCATTTTGCGAATGGTGGTCGCGACGCCGTTGACATCTTCGAGCGTGTCGGTGAACCACGCACGCTTTCGGTTCTGCAGGACCGCTGGAAGTTGCCCGGTTAACTCTTCGAAAATGTGTCGCAGCCATTTACGCGACGGCGCCTGGCTGTGAAACCCGTAAATGTAGGGCGTGAGGATCACGAGGATCGGAGCAATCGCGCTCAGGGCCTGCATGCTCTCCACCATGTTGCCGCCGCTGATTTGCTGAACGAACTTTTGGAAGAAACGAAACGCGAGTTGTTCGGCGACCATGTTGGCCATGAGAAATGTCCGGCGCTCCGGCTCGGCAACAGTGTTGAGATCCTCGGCCAGCTTCGCCTTCACTTCGGGCTGCGCGAAATAACCGGAAAGCTCTTTCCAGAGCGACATGTTGGCCGGCTTCGCCAGTTCAAAAATTTTACCCGACAAAACGCCTTGCGCGATGAAACTCACTTTTTCCGCGAGCGTGAACTCGGTCGGATCGCGTCCCTCCATGAAACGCGAAAACATCTGCTCGAGCAGCGTCGCACTCGGTCCTAGTTTCTCGTGGAGGCGGTCCTGGATGAAACAGGAGACGGTGTTGTAAAAGCCATGCGAAAGGGCGAGGGGAGTCCCTCCCTGACCCTGCGTATTGCATCGGCCTTCGTGCACGTGTTCGAGAAATTTTTCAACTGAGTCGGCTGGCGGCGTCTCGGTGTAAGCTGAAGCGACGAACATGCCGCCGTGGTCGTCGGAACCGCCGATGAAAATTTTTCGCCATGGCTCGGCGTGGGTCGGCGCGAGATTGTGCTGCTCGGCCAACTTGTCGATCTTGTCGGGCGTAAGAGAGCTGAAAAGAGTTTGGGCCAGCTCGCTTAAAAGAGCGTCGCGTAAACCATTGATCCCTTCGAAGTGTTTGAAGAGCAGGATCAAGCGCTCAAGATGCGACGCTTCCAGCTTGCCATTGATGCTGTAGAGCGGATGCGCCACCGCGTGCGCGATTTGTCCGGCTTGAAGATAACGCTGCAGGGCAAAGATGTTGTCGCGAACGATGACGATGTCGGCATGCTGAGCTTCGGAAATGCCCCAAATCAAAATGTGAACCTTGCACGGATCTTGCGGAAAATAAGTCGTAACCTGCTCACTAATAAACGTGTTAGGTAAGTCCACTATTTGCAGGCAGCCTTCGATTGTGTCGTGGTCTGTGAGCGTAACGAAATCCATTCCGCGCTCGAGCAATTGTCGATGCAGTTCTTTGGGATCGGAATAGCTGTCGGGAAAATCGAAACGACGGAATAACCATTCCTCCGATCGCGCGCTGTAGCGCGAGTGAATATGAAGATCGCACTTGCTCATGCTTTAGACTGCGCGGTCTGCCGCTGACCTCTGTTCGGCAATCCAATCTCGATATGTGATCGGTGTTCTCGTTCCGTCCACAGCATCAATAAGATCGACAATCTGGCGCCAAATAGTCCGATAAGAATAGTCGGGCGAATGAATGCTCAGGCGCAGCAGAGGCGCACTTTTTACAAATTGGAGAAGCGCGGCATTCCAAACGAGACTCGCCGTGCGTCGCCAACTGCTTCGAACGCTGTAAACGAGCGATCTCGCCGGGAAATCTTCACCCGAACGCAGATCGCGCACGACGCGCAGCCGTGTTGTGTATTCCAATTCCGCATCGCGCGCGGCGCGTTCTCCCTCCCTGCCAAGCAACCAGGCGGGCGCGACAAAACCACGCGGGGTCAGGCCGCTGGCACGAAATGCATCGCGCGCGGCCGTGATTCGGCGGAACGCTTCCTCATAACCGAGATCGTAGAACTCGCCTTCGTCGTTGGTGTAGAATCTCGTCAGGAATTTCTCTCGCAAGGTTTCTTTTCGGCCACGTGGACGTTCATGAAAATAACCGTGAATGACGATCTCATGGCCCGCCGATTCCAAATCCCGCAACCAGGAAACGAATTGTCGATCTTTCATGGCGGCGCCTTCATGATGATAATCAGGCACCACGAGGAGTGAACACATGCGGATTCCTCGCCGCGCTAAGTCTGAGATTATTTTGTCGGCGATTGCCTGAGTGGCGGGCGCGATGTCATGAATGGAAACGACCAGAAAATTTTTCGTGGCGCTGGCCGTCGCGACGACTGGCAGAAATTGCGTGGCCGCAAGCGAAGTCATTCTGGCAAATTTCAACGGCGCTGGGTCTGAGAACAAGTGTAAAAAGCTTAGAAGCCATCCATCAAATGAACTACAAGCGTGTCATCCCGAGGTCGCCGCGGCGACCGAGGGACCTCGCACAGGATCATGGCGCATTCGCGAACCGATGCGTGCCGCCAGCTTTTAGTGAGAGATTCTTC
>DMCG01000048.1:6879-7726 GCA_003445855.1 Spartobacteria bacterium
GCTCAGAATGACAACGCTATTTTTATGGGGCGGGTTCTATTCGCTCATGCGCACAATCGCGCGAAACTCTTGAGCGTTGAGAGGCATCACGGACAAACGCGATTGCCTCACCAGTTGAATCTTTTTCAGGCGCGGCTGGTCTTTGATTTGACGAAGCGTAACTGGTCGGCGGAGAGGACGAATCGGTGCAAGATCGGCAGTGCTCCAATCTTCTTCTTCTGGCGCCGTCGGATCGGGGTAAGCCGTTCGCGTGACTTTCGCCACGCCGACAACAGCCTTTTCATCCCCACTATGATAGAAAAGAACTTCGTCGCCCACGCGCATTCGGCGCAGGTTATTTCGGGCCGCGTAATTACGCACTCCAGTCCACTTCGTCTCGCCGTCTGCGATAAAATCCGACCACGAGTAGGAGGATGGTTCCTGTTTCACCAGCCAAAATTTTTTCACGCGCGAGTAACTAATCGTTCCCCGCGTGTTCGACAACTGCACGGAATTGTTTCACAATCGACCTCATGCCGCGCCGGCCATTCATCACGTTCGAAGGATCGGAAGGGTGCGGCAAATCCACCCAAGTGCAAAGACTTGCCGCGCGTCTCGAGCGAAACGGTGTTCCACTTCTGGTGACGCGCGAACCGGGGGGCACCGCCATTGGCGAAACCATTCGCGAGCTTCTCCAGTTTGCACCGCACGGTGTCGGCATGACAGCCAAAACCGAGTTACTGCTTTTTGAAGCCAGCAGAAGTCAGCTCGTCCGCGAAATCATCAAACCGGCGCTGGAACGCGGCCTCTGCGTAATTTCGGATCGTTTTTTCGATTCCACCACCGTTTACCAGGGTGCGGCCCGAAA
>DMCG01000079.1 GCA_003445855.1 Spartobacteria bacterium
GCGCTCACCTGGTCGAAATAAGTCTGGCGCAATTGATCGAACGTCACGGCGCGAAAGCTCGAATCATTTACGTCCGGCGAAATAGAGGCGGTGACGGGAAGGGGACCGATCGATCCGGCGACAAATCTTCGCTTGCCTGTTTGCTTTTCGGCGCGCTGCACTGCCCGTCGCGCAATGCTGGCCGCAGCCATGTTCATTTCATGCACCAGCGCGCGAAGATCGACATCGTTCACGACGCGTTGAAAAAATTGACGATCTTTGCGCCCGGCCACAGGCTCTTCAGGGAAGAGGAAATCGTGCAAACCGATGGTCGTGGCGCTGAATGTGTTTGTCTCAATGATGTCGGCGCCTGCTTCGAGATATTGCGCATGAATCTCGTCGATGATTTCGGGCTTGGTCAGAAGCAGCAGCTCGAGGCTGCCCTTGAGGTCCTTGCCTTTCCAATCGCGAAACCGTTTTCCCCGATAATCCGCCTCGGACAGCTTGTAGCGCTGGATCATTGTGCCCATGGCGCCGTCGAGCAGAACGATTCGTTCGCGCAGCACTGTTTCCAGCGGATGAAGTTCTAACGCCATATAGGCTGAGAACTAAGCGGGGTTTATGCCAGGGATCAAGGAACAAATCTACGCATCATGATGCGTAGATGTGTTTAAATTCAGTTGTAGCCACGGCGCTGTGCGCCGTCTCCCGAAACGCGCCACAGGCGCGTGGCTACACTTGTCGATCTTGTGCTCGAATATTTTACAGAAATGAGCTGCCCTCCCGGCTCAATTTCTCCTCAAGGCGGCGAGTACAATCGCAATCGCAGCATGCCCACGGTTCGGTCCCGTTTTCGTGGCGGCAATTTCGCCGCGAGTGCGCGTCGGTGATCTTGAGCAAATCAAAATATGTTTCCCAGTATGGGCGTTCTTCCGCTAACGGCGGATCACAAAAACAAGTCTCAACCCATGTCGCGACGCCGTCATTATTCAGGCGCGCTTGTTGCATATTGTGCTGGTATTCGTCACCCGCGATTGAACCGCGGCCGAGTGTTTTCTGATTGATCGCATTCAAGAGCGCGGACGATTTTCCATTCTGCACGCGAGCTTTGACCAGGTAACGCACCAGAAAAATTATCATGGTTCCGGCGAAGTGCGAGGCAGCGCAAGCAATCCGGACTTCCCAAGCGCAAGATCGACAATTAAATCAAAAGGATGGAAGCGCTCCGGCTCTTGAGGATTCTCAACCGCGACCAGCGCAATACTTTCGTCGCTTGTTTTCTGGGTTGGTCGCTCGATGCGCTCGATTTCTTTTTGCTCACATTCGTTCTCGCGCCGTTGGCGCGGGATTTCGAGACAAGCATTACCAAAATTACCGGGGCCATCACGCTGACGCTGGCGATGCGTCCGGTGGGCGCCTTCATCTTCGGTTTGCTCGGCGATCGTTTCGGGCGGCGCATTCCGCTCATGATCGACATCGTTTTCTATTCGCTGATGGAGTTACTCACCGCCTTCGCACCCAACTTCACTGTTTTCCTCATCTTTCGCGCTTTATACGGAATTGGAATGGGGGGAGAGTGGGGACTCGGAGCATCGCTCGCGATGGAATCGCTGCCGGCGGAAGCGCGCGGGTTGTTTTCGGGAATTTTGCAGCAGGGTTACGCGTTTGGATATTTGCTCGCGGCCCTGGTGTATTGGCTGGTGTTTCCGTTCTTCGGATGGCGCGGACTTTTCCTCGCCGGCGCACTGCCGGCCTTGCTCGTGATTTACATTCGCGCCCGGGTGCCAGAGTCGCCGGCGTGGTTGCGTCAGCGAAAGTCCACGACCGAATTTTGGAGCAGCCTCTGGGCGAACCTGAAACAACATTGGATGCTCTTTCTTTACGTCATTTTGTTGATGACGGCGTTCAACGCCATGTCACACGGGACGCAGGACATGTATCAAACTTTCCTCGGAGAACAGCGCGGGCTCGGGGTCCCGCAAAAAGCCACGATCGGCATTATCTACGCTTTCGGCGCGATCTGCGGCGGGACCATCCTGGGCCATCTTTCACAAAAATTCGGGCGACGGCGCTCGATTATCGTTGCCGCGGCCTGCGGAATTCTTCTCATTCCGCTTTGGGTTTTCTCACCGGGATTGCCGATGCTCGTGGTCGGCGGTTTCGCGATGCAATTCATGGTGCAAGGGGCATGGGGAATCGTGCCGGTGCATTTGAATGAGCTTTCGCCGGCCGCCTTACGCGGGACTTTTCCAGGATTTGCCTATCAACTCGGAAATTTATTCGCAGCGAAGACGGCGGCCGTCGAAGCGAAACTGGCGGAACATTTTCACGATGCCGCGGGTCACGCCGATTACGCGAAAGCACTCGGTGTTTTCGCGCTGATTATCTTTATGGCCTTGATCGTGATTGCGGCGATCGGTCGGGAACAGCGCGGTAAAGAATTTTAATCGTGCTGAAGCGTGGAAGGCGCTAAGCCCGGACCCTCGCTCGGAGGTTGCGGTTGGGTGGCGGCTTCGGCCGACGCGTGATAGACGCCGGGGCCGTATCTTTGTTCGATAATCGCCTCCGCAATCCTGTCCGCGAGCAATTCGCGATACTCCGCGTCGCGAGCTTCGCCACCTTCGCGACGATTGCTCAAGAAACCGCATTCGACCAAAACAGCCGGGTAAGTGGCCAGGCGCAGGACCCGGAAATTGGCCATATGGACGCCGCGGTTCGCGGAATGCGGAATCGTCATTAACTTCGCTTGGATCCGATTGGCCAGCTCGGTCCCACTGACGGAATGGTAGTAGGTTTCGAAGCCGTGAATGCCGCGCCTGCGGGAATCGTTGAAATGAATGCTGACAAAAATGGAATTTTTCTCCGCATTCTCGATTGCGACGCGGCGATCGAGTGGAATGAAAACGTCGCTTGAGCGCGTCATCACCGTTTTCAATTGCGACTCGCGCAGCTTGCGCTCCAGGCGATTCGCCACATCGAGAGTCGCGAGTTTTTCAGCGCCGCCAAAGCGGCGATAGGCGCCGTTGTCCTTCCCGCCGTGGCCCGCATCGACAACTACCGTTTTAAAAGTCTTGCTCGTGTTTTTTGTCACGCCTGTGGGAGCAGTCGCGCAGGCAGCGAGTAAAGCCGGAAGAGAGAATACGAGTGTGCGTTGAATCAATTGCCGCATCCTCCCTTTTTAACTCAAAGCGCAGGTTTTCACAAGGATCAGCGCAAAAACCGCTTGTTTTTTGTCCGGCCGGAATTAAAGGCGTTTACCTCAATATGCTCATTCGATCTGCTGTTTTCCCATTGCTTCTGGCGTCCGGTTTGGTTCTTTGCAATTCAGCGCCGGCGGCTAAAGCCCCGGCTGCCAGCCCGAGCGCGACTGCCTCGCCCGCTGCCGCCTCACCTGCTCTCAAGACTACCAAGCCCGTTGTCGATCAAACGGCGCAGACCATCATTCTTTGTTATCACCGTTTTGTCGACAAAATCCGCTATCCGGGGACCGAGATTAGACCGGCGGATTTCGAAGCGCAGATGAAAGCATTGAAGGACCACGGCATCACGGTGATCGGGATGCAGGATTTTCTGGCGTGGAAGCGGGGTGAGAAAAGTATCCCCCCCCGCTGCGCCATCATCAGCTTCGACGATGGTTGGAAATCACAATATGAAGTGGCCTGGCCGATCATGAAAAAGTACGGCTATCCGCTCACCCTCTTCATTTACACCGAGGGTGTACGCGGGGGCCTGTTAGGTGGCGGCGAAGCGATCACGTGGGAACAACTCGCCGACATGCGTGACAACGGAGTCGATATCGAGGCACACACCGCTACGCACCAGGATTTGCGCGAGGGGCATAGCATAATGGAATTCGCCGCTGGGGCGAAAAAAACGAAAAAGAAATTGACCGGGCCGGAATACGAGCAATGGCTACAAAACGAAGTCGTCGCGCCCAAGCAACTCCTCGAGCAGAGGCTCGCTATTAAAGTAAATTGCTTCGCCGTGCCGTTCGGGAATTACAACGACCACGTCAAGGAAGTTGCCCGAAATGCCGGCTACGAAGCGATGTTTACTGTCTACGGACAAGCGCTGACGTATAATTCGCCGCTCGATTCGTTGGGCCGTTACGCGATCGAAGCGAACAAGCCGAAGGTTTTCGAAAGCGCGATGAAAACGATCGGCACTTCAACCGGAGGCGCGTCTGCCGTGGCCGAGGTGGGGTCGACCAACCTCTCCACTCAGCCGGCGGACGGCGACACCGTGCGGACGGCGTTGCCCCTGATCAAAGCGAATGTCAGCAGCCTGGGACAAATTGATCCCGGCAGTTTGCAAATGCGCGTGAGCGGTTTGGGTGTCGTGCCCGCCACTTATGATGGGAAAACCGGCACGGTCACCTATCAGGTTACGCAAAAGCTGCGCGAAAAATCTTGCACGGTGATTCTGAGCGCGAAATCCGAGGGCAAAAAGATCGAGGCCCACTGGACCTTCGGGATCGATGAGACTGCGGCTACAACATCGACATCCCCGTCTCCGACCCGGAAGAAATAAGCGGGCGACGGCGCGTTTCGACTGAATGTTTTCGCAACTCGGCGATAAGCTTGTTTGTCATCCTGAACGCAGTGAAGGATCTCACACAATGTCACAGACGTTCTTCACACGCTCAGCCTGATTTTCAGCGACAACAGACAACACTCTGCCCATGTTTTCACAACTCGGCGATAAACTGCAAGAAATCTTCAAAGAGCTGCGCGGCCACGGCACCATTACCGAATCGAACATCGACAATGCGCTGCGGCAGGTTCGGCTCACCCTGCTTGAAGCCGATGTCGATTTTCAGGTCGCGAAAAATTTCATCGCGCGCGTCAAACAAAAAGCGCTCGGCGAAGCAGTGCTTCGCAGTATTACGCCCGGTCAGCAAATCGTAAAAATTTTTCACGACGAATTGACCGCGCTTCTCGGAGAAAATGCCGTGCCGCTCAACCTCGGCAAACCGGGAAGAATTCTGATTGTCGGATTGAATGGTTCGGGCAAAACCACTTCTGCGGCGAAGTTGGCGCGCCTGCTAAAAAAACAAGGTCGCGAGCCCGCACTCGTTGCCTGCGATTTACAAAGGCCCGCCGCGGTCGAGCAACTCGCTACGCTTGGAAAGCAAATTGACGTTCCGGTTTTTGTTCCGGACTCAAATGAGAAGAATGTGCAACGTGCGGCCGCTGCTGCACTCGAATGGCAAGATCGACAAGCAACTAACATCGACATCTTCGACACGGCCGGTCGCCAGGAAATCGATGAACCGTTGCTCGAGGAACTGAAAGCGCTCAAAGAGTTTTTGCAGCCGCAGGAAACTTTGCTCGTTGTCGACGCGGCAACCGGTCAACAAGCCGTCAGCGTCGCCACGCATTTCAACGACGCGCTCCAGATCACGGGGATCATTTTGACGAAGCTTGACGGCGATGCGCGCGGCGGCGCGGCCCTGTCGATGCGCGAAGTGACGCGTTGCCCGATCAAATTCGTGGGCACCGGCGAAAAACTCGATCAGTTCGAGCCGTTTATTCCCGAGCGTCTGGCCGGCCGCATTCTTGGAATGGGCGATGTAGTTGGTCTGGTCGAAAAAGCGGCGGAAGCTGTCGACGAGGAAGAAGCCGCGCGTCTCGAACGCAAATTGCGCACGGCGTCGTTCGATTTCAACGATTTCCTGGCGCAATTCAAAATGATGCGCAAGATGGGCCCGCTGGAGAATATTCTTGGCATGTTGCCGGGTGTGAGTAACGTGCAGAGCCTCTCGATTGACGAGAAGCAGCTCAAGCGCACGGAAGCGATCGTGCTTTCGATGACAAGCGAAGAGCGGGCGCACCCGGACGTTTTAAACGCGCGGCGTCGTCAGCGCATCGCTCGCGGCAGCGGCAGTACCGTCACGGAGGTAAACGGTTTGCTCCGGCGCTTTGATCAAATGCGCAAGATGATGAAAAGTGCGGGCAAAATGAAAAAGATGATGGCGCAAATGGCGCGAATGAGGAGTTAACAATGGCAGTTTCAATTAGATTACGAAGAGAAGGCGCACTGAATCGCCCTTATTATAAAGTGGTGGTGGCCGACAGCCGCAGCCCGCGCGATGGAAAATTCATCGAGATCATCGGGACCTACGATCCGAAGAAGCCCGGGCACAACAGCACGCTGAAACTTGATCGCGCTGAATATTGGATCGCGCGCGGCGCCCAGCCGTCCGATACGGTGCGCAGTTTGATCAAGAAAAACAAAAAACAAGCGGCGGCCGCGCCAGCGGTGCAAGTAGAGCAGGGGACCTCTCATCCGCCCGCGGCGAGCTAGGATCGACAATCACAAGATCGACATGAAGCAGAAAACTGTAGGGGAAGCTGTCAGCTTCCCTGCGTGTCATGCTTCGGTTCGCGAAGTTAACAGCTTCGCCTACAGGACCGGAAGCGGATCGACACCAATCGATCGGTGCCTAGGTTATTGGTCATGAAGGAGTTTCTCGAGTTCGTCATTCGCCAGCTCGTGGAATTTCCCGACGAGGTAATGATCTCGGAAATCCCAAGCAGCAAAATGACCATCTTCAAGCTGCAACTCCGCCAAAGCGATGTCGGCCGCATCATCGGCCGCAACGGCCAGACCATTCATGCTATTCGCGCGCTTCTGGCCAGCTCAGCCGCCCGCCACGGTCAGCGCGCCAGTCTCGAAATCGTAGAATAGAACGTAACACAGGCATCTTGCCTGTTTCTGGAATTACATCAGACTTCACAGGCAGGATGCCTGTGTTACGGCTTCCAATGAAGATCGACATTTTGACGCTGTTTCCCGAAATTTGCCGCGCGCCGTTGAGCGAAAGCATGATGAAACGGGCGCAGGAAAATGGAATTGTCGATCTTCGCATCCACAATTTGCGCGATTGGACCAAGGACAAGCATCACGTTGTCGATGACGCGCCGTTCGGTGGCGGACCCGGGATGGTCATGAAACCGGAACCGATTTTCGCGGCCGTTGAATCACTGCGAAATGAAAAGAGCACCGTCGTTCTGATGACGCCCCAGGGAAAACGCTTTACTCAATCGATGGCGTGGGAATTCGCAAAGACCGAACATCTTATCATCATTTGCGGACATTACGAAGGGATCGATCATCGCGTGATCGAACATCTCGTCGATGCGGAGATTTCCATCGGCGATTACGTACTGACCAACGGCGCCATTGCCGCGGTCGTTCTTGTCGATGCAACTGTGCGCTTGTTGCCGGGCGCGCTCGGCGATGACCAGTCAGCCGTGGAAGATAGTTTTAGCGCCGGATCGCTGGAAGCGCCGCAGTACACGCGGCCGGCCGAATTTCGCGGCTGGAAAGTCCCCGAAATTTTACTTTCCGGGAATCACGCCGAGATCGCGGCGTGGCGAAAAAAAGAAGCAATCAAACGCACAGGCGAGAATCGGCCAGATCTGCTCGACAAATAAATTGCTCCGTTGTCATCCCGAGCGGCAGCGAGGGACCTCGCACAGGCCGTCGATCTTACTGCTAATTGTCCGTGTGAATGAGCACCCAGCGGGAGGTCCCTCGCTCCGCTCGGGATGACCGCTGATTTAGCGCGACGTGATTAATCGTGAACGCAGCCAAGTACAACGCAAGCGTTGATGCCCCCAAAGCCGAATGAATTGCTCATGACGTAATTCAATTTCGCTTCGCGTCCGTGATTCGGAACAACGTCGAGATCGCAGGCCGGATCAGGATTTTGATAATTGATCGTCGGCGGAATCCATTGTCGATCTAACGCGAGCGCAGACAGCGCCGCTTCGATCGCGCCCGTCGCGCCAAGCGGGTGCGACGTGTAGCCTTTTGTGCCGCTCACCGGAATTTTTCTCGCCTGTTCGCCGAACACTTCTTTGATCGACATCGTCTCAGTGCCGTCATTGAGCTGAGTGGAACTTGCGTGCGCATTGATGTAGTTGATCTGGTCGGGCGCCAGCTGCGCGTCGGCCAGCGCATCGCGCATGGTGCGAATGCATGATTCACCACTCGGCAGCGGCGCCGTCATGTGAAAAGCGTCGTTGTTCAAACTGTAACCGAGAACTTCTGCGTAAATGCGCGCGCCCCGCGCCTTCGCGTGCTCGAGTTCTTCGACGATAAGCGACGCCGCGCCTTCGCCCATGACGAATCCGTCGCGGAGCCGATCGAACGGCCGGCATGCGATTGCCGGATCGCCTTCCCAGCGACTCATCGTTTTGATGATCGAAAACGCGCCAAACGTGAGAATGCCAAGTGGCGCTTCCGCGCCGCCCGCCACCATCACATCGGCAAAGTTGTCTCGGATGTAGCGCAGCGCTTCGCCCACCGCGACCGTGCCGCTCGCACAACTGTTCGAATTAGTTGTGCCGACGCCGCGAAATCCAAATTCGATCGCGATATTCGAATGGGCGGAGCCACCGAACACTTGAACAGCGAGGGCGGGGCTGACACCGCGCGCGCCCTTTTTCAAAAAACGAATGTGCTGATCCTCGGCCTGGCAGACGCCGCCGAGCGCGGTTCCAAAACTTACGCCGATGCGGTGCTGTGGATCTTCGCGCGAATACGCGATGCCGGCGTCATCCAGCGCCATTTTCGCTGAGGCGACGGCGAATTGCGCGTAACGATCGAGCCGCTTCAAACGATGCGGAGGGAAAAATTCCGCCGGGTTCCAATCGCGGATTTCTCCGGCGCAATGCGCGTTGAATACGCTGGTGTCGAAAGTGGAAACGCGTGCAATGCCGCTTTTCTCCGCGAGAATGCCATTCCAAAAACCCTCGACACCTTTGCCAATGCAGGTGATGGGACCGATCCCGGTAATGACCGCGCGCCTTTGGCTCATGCCGCCGCCTGGTTTGACCCTGCTTCCACGTACGCCTTCATACAGCGCAATGTTTTATTGGCAATGTTGTGAATGAAAAAATCGCCGATCATTTTGTCGGCGATCGGCGCAAACAAATTCATTCGAAATTGCAGATCATGGACGATCTCAACGAGCACGCCCGGCGCCGTCTGCTGAAATGTCCAGACGACTCGCATCCCCTTGGTAAACGCTTTCAAATGATGAAAGCGCACTTCAAACTTCTCGCGATCGATCACTTGCTCCGAGGTCCATGAAATTGGAATGCCGGAGCGCGTCGCCGCCATTACCACGACGTTGCGATTTGGACTGCGCTCGAGATAGCGGATGTAGCGGTAGTGCGGCAAAATCTTTGGCCAAAGCTCCAGGTTTGCCGCCGTTTCGAAGATCGACATCTTCGGCGCATGCATAATGATCGAGTTGGTCTTGTGCATTCCAATATAAGTTAGCCATTAGCAGCGAAAGGAAAAAGAAATCGCCCGGCGGCTAGGGCCGCCGGGCGATGCATGGGTTTCGTTGATCCGCCCAGTTTCTCTTTTATCGGCTGTCGCTGTCCTGCCCTTGCGACGCAGGAACTGACGGCTGGACGGGCACAAGTGTTCCTGACATGACCCAAGCCTTTTGGCTGGGAGCGAACCGAGGCGCCAGCAATCCATCGTTAATCTCCCGCGTTACTGCAAAGCGATTAAACTGCGTGGCCGGAATGAACAAGCGTATGTTGTCCGGAAATCCGTCCGAGGCAGTGTCCACATCACCTTCAAGAGCGGAAATGACGCCGTCGCCGTTTGTGTCCACCCTTGCTACTTCTGCGGCGTACGCGTCGAACAAACGCTTGTTGAACTGGGTGACGTTTGGCTCAAACGAAGCTAACCTCTCGTAAACATCCAGGAATATCTCGTTAGCCAGACCGCTCGGGATGAACCTTTGGCGGAATTCACGCTGCGAATCATCGTCCGCATCAAACTTGTCAGGATCGCGTGGGCCGGAAGCCTGGATCACGCCTTTATTATTCGGATTGTCGCCGTAGAGCACCGGATCGTTCTTTACGCCACTCGGCCCGGAACCAGGAACGATCGATTGAAGCGCACCCACCTGGCCCGCCCTAAAAGTACCGGGAATACCTCCGGTGAAAGGAAGTTCGTAGAGGGGATGGACCCAGTTTGTCGTGTAGTTGAACTCCCAGTAGGCATGGCCGTCACTTTGTTGCAATGTGTTCCACGCACCCATGCTCAATTGAATAGGGACAACGTTGGTCTGTTTATCTGGGAAATGGTCAGCCGGGCTGGGGAAATGCACTACATTCCCATCCGTAGTGAAGATGGCGCCTGGCACGTCGTGGCCGCTGCCCTTCGCCTTCAGCAACACCGCATCGGCCGGCAGGATGGTTCCGAACTGCGCATGACCATCGGCGCGCGGCTT
>DMCG01000060.1:0-3251 GCA_003445855.1 Spartobacteria bacterium
GCGCGACGATTAAAATCTTCCGCTTCTTCAAGAGTCGAGATCGACGGAATGAAACCGCGCTCGACGATTGTCGATCTTTCCTCGGGCAGCGCCGGGCCGAGAATGATGACTGGATGAGCGAGTGAATCTCGGAGCGTCATCGCTTCCTCCAGATTGGCCACGCCGAACAATTGCGCGTCATTCGCCAGCGCTTCGGCCACGCCCACCATGCCGTGCCCGTAGCCGTTCGCTTTGACGACCGCGAGCAGCTCGGCCGATCCGATTCGATTGCGGACCGCCGCGGCGTTATGTTGCAACGCACTGCGATCGATCTCAGCCCAACAGCGATGGGTTTGCGTCATGAGGTGAGGTTTTTCGCGTTGTGGCACGGGCTTCCAGCCCGTGAATCCCCATCGGCAGGGATGCCGACGCCACCACGCTGCATGGTTTTCGGTTTCGTGATGTGCGGTTCGCGCAAATAAATCGGCTCAAGCGGCGGCAGCAAAAAGGTCCTTTTCGAATTTTGTGCAAGCCGCGCCAGGACCATCGCGGAAGGATAACGAATCTCGGCGCGCTTGAATTGTGGAAGTTTTTCGGAGGCAAAGATCGACATGTTGTCTTCCAACTTGTCGATCTTGTTTCGCAATTCAATTTCGCTGAGTAATGCGGGACCCTCGATCAAATTGTTCGCTCGAACGCGCGCAAAGAAAAACGATTGTCGGCGCGCGTCGCCGACGACGCAATACTCGTCTTCGCCCGTCTCCATCGCACAGATCGAGAGAAAACCGATGAGCCGCGCATTCGATGCGGTCTGTAAACCAATCGCAGCCGAGATCGCAATTCGGACTCCAGCATACGAGCCCGGTCCCAAACCGACGACGATCGTCTCGGGCGCACCGAATTGTTTTTGCGCATCTGCGAGATTTTCAAAGAACGCTCCGGAGTTTTTCCGATCGTTCGGCCATTGGCGCACAAGATCGACCCGCTTCGTGCCCAAAGGGCAGCCGATTGGATCAATCAGCTGGGTCGCCCAGCTCCTTCTATCCGTCTTCTTGCGGCCAGCGCGCCGCTTCTGTTGAAGGAGCTGCCCGGCTTCGCCGGGTTCGGCGACATCTTCATTCAGCCAGGCGAGGCTGCCGCGCGCAGTGGAAAGCTCAAGAGCCAGCACTCTCATTTCATTTGATGTGGCTTCAATGCTATACGTGATTCACGTATGGCATCGTCCGGCGTAGCGATCATTCGCTCTTTTTCCGATTTCATTTCGAAGAAAATCCATTGCGCCTGTTCTGGAATTAATTCCGGAAACTTGTCCGCCCATTCGATGACCGAAAGGCCTGCGCCAAAAAAATAATCGTCGAGACCGAGCCGCACGACTGATTGATAGCCTGCCTCCCGGCTCGCTAATCCTTGCGGATCCAGGTCTACGTCGCTCGGCTCCCGCCGGCTCCGTTGTCGATCTTGCAGCCGGAAAAAATCAAAATGATAAACCGGCAAGCGGCCACCGGCATATTCATGGATAATCGTAAACGTAGGGCTTGTGACTGGCGCCTCGCTGCCTAATCCGGCGACGAGACCTTTGACAAATTGTGTTTTGCCGCTGCCGAGCTCGCCTTTCAGCGCCAGCATCGATCCCGGGCTTACACCTTTGGCGAATCGCCGGCCGAACGCTTCCGTTTCCGCCGGGCTATTTGAAATGAACGTAGCCACGGAGCGATTGCGGATTGCGGATTGCGGATTGCGGACTTAAGCAGCCAATGCGCGTGAGCGGGAGTTTTGGAAATTTTCGGCGCCACCTCATTTGCAAACGATCGCTGTCGCGCGGCGAAAGGGCGAAGAGCAGTTCGTAATCTTCCCCATCTGAAATTGCATTGTCGATCGTGGCGGCGCGATTGAGCGGCAAGCTTTCCATGTCGATCTTGAATCCCACGGTGCTCGCCCGCGCAAGTCGGGGCAAATCGGCGCCGAGTCCATCGCTCAAATCGATCATGGCATGAATCGAGAAATTCTTGGTCAGCCAGCGCGATTCCTCGATCCGCGGAACGAATCTTAAATGTCTTCTCCGATTCGCTCCACCGAGTCGGCCGCTCACGAAAAGATCATCGCCGGCTTTTCCACCGCTGCGCAATACGCATCGGCCTCTCTCGACAAACCCGGCAACGCTGACCGAAATGACGGCGGGACCTCGCGTGCCGCTTGTCTCGCCTCCAACAATGCTGACGTGAAACCGCGCCGCGGCCCGGCTCAAACCGCGATAAATCTTTTTCACCCAGTCGTTCTTTGTTTGCTTCGAGACGATGAGCGTAATCAAGGCAAATTGGGGCACAGCGGAAGTCGCGGCAAAATCGCTCAGCGGACGCATCATTGCCTTCCAACCAACATCGAGCGCGTTGGCTTGGTTCAAAAAGTGGACGCCTTCGACCACGCAATCGGTTTTGAGCACGAGAAAATTTCGGCCGACGGGATTTTCTACTAATGCGCAGTCATCTCCCGGGCCCGCAAAAACCGACCTCCCGGGCGGGAGATGCGACAAGAGTTGAGCGAGCAACCGATCTTCGCCGAGCTCTCTCAATTTCATTGCGAAAAGAGTTCTGGAAATGCAAGTAAGGTGAGCGACACGGAATTGAAAAGTGCGTGCATCGTCATCGAGACGAGAATGGAACCGCTCCATTCGTAGGCAATCGTGAAACAGCTTCCCAGAACAAAGAGCGGCGCGAAGGAGGGCAGATGGGTGTGCACGGCGGCGAAGAGCAGCGCGTTGGCCGTAAGCCCGAAAAAGCGCCCGAAATAGCGCTTAAGTACGCCATAAAGAAAGAAGCGAAAAAGAAATTCCTCGGCGGCGGGGGCGACCGCGACCGCGAAGATGATGATCATGATCCGTTGCTCGATAGTGCGCGAGCCATTGAAAAGCTCGACGATGCTCTGCTTGCTGGAACCGCTTCCGAGAAGGCGCTGTGTGATCGCATCGGCCAGGGCAATTAAAGGATAAGCCGCCAACATGAGGATTGTTCCCGTGCTTAGAGCGCGCAGAAAACTGGTTTCGGAAAAACCGCCCAACAAATTCAGATCGAACCCGCGCCACCTCAAAAAGGCGGCAACAACCAAAACAATTCCGAGGGTGAAGAGAAGATTTTCTACGAGAACGCGGCCGCTGAACTGGACCGATGGATTTGAAAGCGACGCTAGAACGCCAAGCAAAAGCAAAAAGGTCAACCCGGCGGCAAGAATCGCTTCCGGAAGGCCAAATCCCGTTGTCGATCCGGTTGTAGATGTCG
>DMCG01000060.1:3504-11702 GCA_003445855.1 Spartobacteria bacterium
CGATCCGGTTGTAGATGTCGATCTTCGCCCACTGATCTGGCGGATGAGCGAAACGTAAATATACAGCCCGACAACGAGAAGCAGCGCGTTCGTGACGCTTCCGAGCGCCATCAGTAGGTTGGCGGACAGCATGCTCCGCCTACGGAGCGTAATAGCTCGGCAGGAAATACGCGCGCCCCGTTTCCAACTGCGGGACGAACTGCTTTGGAAGCTGGAGTTCGATCTTCGAATCCGCTTGTCCGAATGCGCGAATGAAACGACTCAGGCTGAAGGGCGGGCCGTACTTCACAATTTTCGCTCCCGGCGCGTTTCCCAATTGCTTCGCTTTGACGAATGCATCTTCCAATTGGCCAAGCCCATCGACCAACTTGTGATCGAAGGCATCCTTGCCCGAGAGAATCCGGCCGTCGGCGATGGTATTGCGCAATAAATCAGCGGGCAGATTTCTCTCCTTTGCGACGATACCGAGAAATTTGTCATAGGTTTTCATAATGAAGCTTTGGATAAGATCGCGCTCCTCCGGAGTGATCGGTCGCGCGCCGTTGAGCATGTCCTTGAACTTTCCGCTTTTGAAAACGACGGAGGCGAGTCCAATTTTGTTGAACAATTGCTCGTAGTTCAGAGTTTGGATGATGACACCGATGCTGCCGGTGATGGTGGTTTCGTTTGCGATCAAGAACTTGCCGCCGCAGGAGATGTAGTAACCACCGGAAGCGGCGAGCGAATCCATGTACACAACGACCGGTTTTTTGGCGCGCGCTTTGACCACGGCGTTGTAAATCACATCAGAAGCAGTCACTTCCCCGCCGGGTGAGTCGATTTCCAACACGATCGCCTTGACGTGATCGTCCTCGCCGGCCTGTTGCAGCGCCGCTCGGATGTCGTCGACCATCGAATCGCTAACGTTTCCGGGAATCGAAGAACTGATTAAACCTCGCAACAAGATCACGGCGATCTTGTCGGAACTTCCCCGGCTGCCCCGCTGCAAAAGGGTCTCGCGAAAGTGGGGGATAGGTTCTTCTTCACCCACCACGCCTCCCAACCGCTGAAACGTAACGACCACCAGCACAAAATTGACGAAGACGCTAAGGCAAAGCGCGACGAACAAGAAGATGTTGAGGCAACCGAGTTTGCGATCTGCCATGACGGCTGAAAAGTGGCGGAGAAGCCGCACGCACACAAGCGACTTTTCACGCGCAGCCTTGTCCGTGGCCTTATTGCTGGCCTGGAAGCTGCTCAATCAAGCTAAAGCGACCATGCATAGCAGCGGCCATCTTCCCATGAGCGAATCGGCGACTCGCCGCGTCCGGAACTCGAAAGCGCGACGAAAAAGCCGGGGCCGGCCAAAAAACACCGCGACCGCTCACCCAAACGGCCAGCGTGAACCCGCCGCTGCGGGCAGCCTCACCCGGACGAAGGCCCTTCTGCTCGCGGCCCTGCGCGTCTGGGAATTAAAACACCGGATGCGCGAATAGAGTGGCGCGAGCTTCCAGCTTGCGATTTTATTGGAGCAGCAACCTGCAAGGTTGCTCTACTTTTTCGGCTCTACCTTCACATAAATCTCACGCGGTGCAGCCTGGAAATATTTAAAGAGCGCCGGACAAAGCCAGCCTTCCATTTTGAACTGATCGCCATAGTACCAATTGCCGCCTGCTTCTTCGCGGCGCCATTCCAATTTAAATTGAGAACCGGGAAACGGCGCGGCGCTAAAAATCGCGCGAAACCCGCGCTCAGCGTGTGGAATGTTGACCACCGCCTTGTCAATCATCGTGTCGATCCCGGCAATGAAAGGTTCTTTCGAAAGACCGGCCGCCGGATCATCGAACACCCATAGGCCTTCGTATTTGTAAGGCGCGATGACAAAGAGCGAGTTCATCGTTTCCATCGTCCTGCTTCGCTGCGTAAAAATCAATCCGGCGAGAACAGCGACACTGATGATGATTGCAGCGAATGCGCGCACAGCTACTCTTCTATTCGATCTGCGCCCGTAGCTCAGCCGGATAGAGCAACGGATTTCTAATCCGTCGGTCGGGTGTTCGAGTCACCCCGGGCGCGCTTTTGCAAGATCGACAATTACGAATCGCTGACGCGCAAAAACACCGCTGCACTCGAATTAACCTCATGATCTTGCTCGCGCGTTTGTCGCTCATCCCGATTTTGATTGTCACTTTCGCCGGTCAAACGTTCGCCACCGAATCGCGTGAACAAACAGTCAATTACCTCATCGATCATGTCGGCAAATCGAACGCGACTTTTATTCGCAACGGCGCAACACACACGGCCGCCGAAGCGGCCGCGCATATCAAAGCGAAATACGAACATTTCAAGAACCAGATCAAAACGCCGGAAGACTTTATCCGGCTGGCCGCGTCGAAAAGTTTACTGACCGGAAAGCCGTACCTTGTGCGAACTCCCGATGGAAAAGAGATGCGTCTCGATGTATGGCTGACCGAAGCTTTGAAACAATACCGGACTGAAAATCACCAATGACCGGCGGCGCACGAACATGTCAATCTTAAGGATAGCGAAGGTTTCTTTTTACTTTCAGCGCGCCCTCGTGTGCGCACTGATTTGCGCGGCCAGCGGCTGTGCGCTCAAGACCGGCAAACAGGCGCGCCAGGAAGTGGCGCCGCTTTATTCCGCGAGTTCGCCGGAGTTCCGGCAGTCAGCCGGATCCTTGCTCGGACCAAATTTTGTCTCCGGCAACAGCATCACGACGCTCGTGAACGGCAATCAGATTTTCCCTGCGATGCTCGGCGCCATTCGCTCGGCCAAACATTCGATTAATTTCGAGACCTACGTGTTCTGGGAAGGGCAGATCGGACGCGAATTCACCGAAGCGCTGGCGGAACGCGCACGTGCCGGCGTGAAGGTCAGTGCCATTCTCGACGCCCAAGGGACAAATAAAATGGGCATGGAAAATCTGGCACGATTGCGCGAAGCGGGTGTCGAGGTCGTCAAGTATCATTCGATCTTTTGGCTGGATCCGCGCCGTTACAACAATCGCAGTCATCGCAAATTGTTGATCGTAGATGGAAGAATCGCCTTCGTAGGCGGCGCCGGAATCGCGGATCAATGGATGGGCAATGCGGAATCGCCCCAGCATTGGCGCGACAATCATTACAAAGTTACCGGGCCAGTCGTCGCGCAACTGCAGGGGATTTTCATGGCCAACTGGCTGAAAACACGCGGCAACGTGCTGCACGGCGAAGATTATTTTCCGCCGCTCGCCAGCACCGGACCGTATCTGGCCCAGGCGCTCAGGAGCTCAGCGCGCAACACCAATCTCGATTTGATGTATCTCCTCGCGCTTGCTTCCGCGCAGAAAACGCTCCGCATCGAGAACGCTTATTTTCTACCCGATGAATTGACCCGAAATGAATTGATCGCTGCCGCCAAACGCGGCGTGAAAGTCGAAATCGTCGTGCCTGGAAAACTTATCGACCAAAAACTTGTCCGCGCCGCATCAAAGCGCCATTGGCCGGAGCTGATCAAATCCGGCATCAAAATCTACGAATATCAGCCGACGATGGTGCACGTGAAGCTCATCGTCGTCGACGACACGTTTGTGTCCGTCGGCTCAGGAAATTTCGATAACCGATCGATCCAGCTGAACGACGAAGCCAATCTCGACGTCTTAGATCGCAACTTCGCCGCCCAACAAACGCGATTGTTCGAGATGGACAAAAAGCAATCTCACGAAATGACGCTGGATAAGACTGGCGGTCTTCATCCCTTCCAGCAGGCTGCGGGACTAGCTTCGCCGCAACTCTAAACCCGAGCTCTTTTCCATTTCTGCTCGTGATCGAGCAGCCATTTTTTGCGCCACAATCCGCCGCCGTAACCGCAGAGCGTTCCATCGGCACGAATGACGCGATGACATGGAATGACGATGCAAATCATGTTCGTGCCGTTGGCGCGACCGACGGCACGGCGGGCGTTGCGATCGCCCAGTCGTTCCGCCATCCATGAGTAGGAGCGCGTTTCACCTAATGGAATCGAACGCAAAATCTTCCACGCGCGCAGTTGAAATTCCGAGCCGATTGGCGCGAGCGGAAGATCGAACTCCAGATTCTTCCCCGAAAAATAATCGGCCAGTTGCGAACGGATCGCATCGAGATGCGGATGTTCGCCGGGGACAATGTTCGTCCGCAAACCTTTGCGCAAGATCGACAATTCTCTTTCCGTTGCGCGCCGGTCGGCGAACTCGAGCAAGCGCAGCCCCTTGTCGTCCGCGACTGCGAGCATCGCGCCCAGCGGGGTCTCGATCCGCTCGGCAAACAAACCCGCGCGTGTCTTCGCGCTTGTTGGTGGCTCGCCGAAGATGCGCGTAAAAGCTTCGCGAAAACCGCTGGCCGATTCGAAACCGCTGCCGTTTTTCGCTTCGTCCACTCGTCCGCCTCGCCGCACCTCGCGCAACGCCAGGCCCATGCGTCGCGCGCGATGATAAGCTTGAAATGTCATTCCATAGTGACGCTTGAATTGCCGCCGCGCCGTTGATGGATCGATCGACATCGCGGCCAGTTCCTTATCTGTCAGGCGGCCGCCCGGCGCGCGTTCGACTTCCGCGCGCAAGCGCTCTATCAATTTCGGCGGACGTTTGTCTGGATCCATCGGGTTGCAGCGCAAACAAGGCCGATAACCACCGTGCAATGCTTCGCTCGGTGTCGCGAAGAAATCGACATTTTCGCGTGCCGGCTTTTTTGCCGTGCAGGTTGGCCGGCAAAAAATTCCCGTGGTGCGCACGCCGACATAGAAAATGCCTTCGAAACTCGAATCGCGATTCACCAAGGCGCGATACATCGTTTCCGATGGAGGAAGAAGTTCGGGTGCTTTCATCGGCGTTCGATCTCCATCGTGTAACAACCCCGGGTCACGCTGCGTGCATGCACAAATGCAGTCTCGGGATTTTCCAGCAACTTTTCAATCACCGCTTCGGGTTCACTTCCGTTTACAACCTCGGCGTCGATCATGTCGTAACTTGAGTTATAAGCGCGTAGCACGCGGCCCTGGCGAAAATCATGCGGGAATTCATGCGTCGCGGCGTAGCGCTCGCATGGCTCCGCGTGCACGAAGATCGGTCCGCTTTCCGAATAAGGACGGCCGGGCGGAATAGCGGCGAACGAAAACAAGATCACGCGCTCACTTGGTCGGGCCCAACGCAAGCAATGCCGGCAGGGATAGCCTCTCGGCGAGTCGACCGTGATGACAGCGTGATCCGGCACGCCATTCGCGGCGGCACGTCGCGCCGCCTCAGCGATCTCGGTCGCAAGAGGAACAATGCGAAAGTTCGAAGTTTTCATGAACCCAGCTAAACGCACCTCCGCCACCCGCGCATCGACGGATTTCGGGCAGCGAATTCTTCTGTAGCCGCCCCGCTCTGTCGGGGCGTTTAATATGCAAAACGACACGGCGACAGAGCGCCGTGGCTACAGTCACCAACGGTGATATGCGGGATGACCTTCCTTCACCGCGACGAAAACTCCGCGACAAGTTGCGCAAACTTTCCCACCGGCCGTAAGCGTTCCTTCAACTGTCGCGCGCTCGTCGCTAAGATCGACAATGTGCGCGGCCAGCGAAACGGGGCCGTTGGTCGGCGTCGGGCGCAGTAACTTGATCGCGTATTCCGCCGTGACCGTGCACGGCGGATGATCCGCACCCGCGCGTTTCATCAAGTGATACGCAGCTGTCCAGTTGCAATGGCAGTCGAGCAATGTGCCGATGATGCCGCCGTTTAACACTCCGGGAAACGCTTCGTACTTCGGCTCCGGTTTCCATTCCGCCACCACTTCGTCGCCACGCGGAAAACTGCGAATGCGCAATCCTTGCGCGTTGGCCGGGCCGCATCCCCAGCACGAATTGGCGGGAGCGTAGCGCTCCTGCAGCGATCTCGACTGGTCGCCCGTCACCGCTTTTTGCTGGCGGCGCCGTTTGCAGAAACGCCGTGGTAGGGACGCGCGGGCGGCCCGGTATAAAGCGACCGCGGCCTGATCAGGCGATTATGGTCATGCTGCTCGACCACGTGCGCGCACCAGCCCGCCACGCGCGATGCCGCAAAGATCGGCGTGTTTAACGCGGCCGGAAAGCCAAGCATCGTCAGCACCGGCGCGGCGTAAAGATCGACATTCGCGCAGAGATGTTTTTCGCGCTCCATCGTTTCCTCGAGCTTTTCGCAAATCGGTATCCACTGTTCCTTGCCCGTTCGTTTGCCCAGATCACGCCCGATCTCGCGCATCACCGGCACGCGCGAATCGCCTTTTTTATAAACGCGGTGGCCGAAGCCCATGATCTTCTCCTTGGAGGCGAGCTTCTCCTTCAGCCAGCTTTCTGCGCGATCCGATGTCTTGATCTCTCCAAGCATCTTCATCGATTCCTCATTCGCGCCGCCGTGCAACGGACCTTTGAGTGTGCCGCAAGCGGCCGTGACGGCGGCGTACAAGTCCGCCAGCGTTGAAGCCGCCACCCGCGCCGCGAAGGTGGACGCGTTGAATTCATGATCGGCGTACAAGATGAAAATCGTATCGAGCATCCGGATTTGCCACGCTTGCGGAATTTCGCCCTTTAATTTGTAGAAAAAATTTCCCGCCTGCGTCAGGTCCGGTCTTTCCGGCAACGGCTCCTCACTGTGCAAAATGCGCCAGCCATCCGTGATCAAAGTCGAGACGCGCGCGATCAGCCGAATGGACTTGCGAACATTCGCGGCATGCGAGTTGTCGTTCAGTTCCGGATCGAACACGCCCAGCATCGACACGCCGGTGCGCAACATGTCCATCGGATGCGCCGATCGCGGCATCAGTCGCAACATTTTGACGACCTGCGCCGGCAATTCGCGTTCCGCCGCAATCTGCCGCGTAAATTCCGCCAGGTTTTTGAGATTTGGTAATTCGCCATTCAAGAGCAAATAAGAGACCTCCTCAAAGCTCGCCTGCTCCGCCATTTCGTGGATGTCGTAGCCGCGATATGTCAGCCCCGCGTTTGGATCGACCGAGCAGATTTGCGTCTCGCCCGCGATCACGCCGGCCAAGCCAGGACTGTAAGCTGGTGTGGTTTCAGTGCTCATTGAAGTGGTTCTTCTTACTCGCGAATTTTCAACCTTCAACTGCCGCCGATTTAACGATTCAACGATTCTTCGCTGGCCAACTCTGCGCCGCCGGATCGTAATCCAGGAGCTCATAAAGTTCCTTTCGCGTTTGCATCTTGTCGATCCAATCCGATTGCGTGCCGCGCTTTCGCAGGTCGCGCAAAAATTCCTCGCTCGCTTTCATTGAAACGCGAAACGCACTCATCGGATAGATGATCATCCGATAACCGTAGCCCGCCAGCTCATCGAAGCTCAGCAGCGGACTCTTGCCAAACTCGGTCATGTTCGCCAGCAGCGGCGCTTTGATTTCCTTCGCAAAATCGCGAAACTCCTCCGCGCTTTGCAATGCCTCGGGAAAAATTGCATCGGCGCCGGCCTCGACATATTTTTGCGCGCGCTTGATCGCGCCTTTGAAATCCTCCAGCGCACGCGCATCCGTCCGGGCGATGATCAAAAAATCGGGATCGCCACGTGCCGCGACCGCCGCTTTAATTTTCCCGGTCATCTCCTCAAGATCGACAATCGATTTTCCGGAGAGATGGCCGCAACGCTTCGGAAATTCCTGGTCCTCAATGTGACAACCCGCCAGTCCGGCGCCCTCGAGTTCGTGAATGGTGCGCGCCACGTTTTCCGCTCCGCCAAAACCCGTGTCTGCATCGACAATCGCCGGAATTTTCACCGCATGCGCGATGTAGCCAGCGAGCTGCGACACTTCCGTGAGCGTGAGTAATCCGATGTCCGGCACGCCCGCGGTTGCATTCGCCATTCCCGCGCCGCTGATGTAGAGCGCGTCGAAACCCGCGCGCCCCACTTGCCGCGCCAGCGCGGCATTCGGAACTCCTGGCAACATGACCGCGTTCTTCGCGATTAATTCGCGCAATCGCGCTGCTTTCGTTTTCATCGTGGCACGGCCATCCTGGCCGTGAAGTTCATAAAACACGGACTGGAAGCCCATGCCACTTTTCTGTCGCATTCATTCATGCGCCATCTCCTCTGCCTTCATCAATTCATCAACGCTTTTCGCTTCGTCGAGCTTCCAAACAAGATCGACAATTTTCTTCGCGCCACCGGCGCCGAGCGCCGGATCAACGAGCGCATGAAACTTCTTTTCAACCTC
>DMCG01000060.1:11923-14792 GCA_003445855.1 Spartobacteria bacterium
AAGATCGACATGGACGATGTTCGCAACCGCGCCCGGATACATCGCGCTCAACTCCCCGTTGCGCTCCACTTTCACATTCTCCAAAAATTTCCAAATCTCCGGATCGGCGAAGCGCTCCGGTTCGAATTGTTTGCTCGTCACTTCACCATCAATCAAGGCGATGGCGGTGATGTAAGGCAAACTGTGATCCGCCGTTTCGCGCGTTTCCGGCCGCCATTTCTCCGGTTCGCTCCCGATGATGTCCACGGACGCATTGTGACTCTCGATCGTCATCGACTTCACCTGCGCAAGGTTTGTCCTGGGCGCGGTCGAAGGATCGACAAGTTGCTTTCGCAAAAATAACGCCGCTTCAATCGCGCTCTGGCTGTGATATTCCGCCGGCCAATATTTAATGCTCGTGTTCAAAATCATAGCCGCCGTGCCTTCGTTCGCGTTTTTCGCATCCGGCCGCTTCACGAAAACGTCGCCGACATTGCCCAACGAGACACCGAGCTGTTTCTCGAAACCCATTTGTCCTTCGAAAATTGGCGCCGGACCAGTCATTCCCGCGCGCGCGAGCAATGCCGAGTAAACGCCATGACGCGCCGCGTTTGCAAATGCTACGCCTTTCCAATGCGACAACTCTCCGACGCGCGCCTGTCGCATCGCCGCGCAAGCGACGCCGGCGATGTTCGCCGCATGCCGTGTTTTTTCCGGATCAAGCTTCATCAGACGCGCGCACGCCAACGCCGTCGAGAACGCGCCGTAGGTCACGTGGTCCCAGCCCCGCGCGCGAATGCTCGCGGCATCGCACAACCGGCACTGCACTTCGTAGGCAAGCGCGACCGCTGTGATCAGTTCGCGTCCATCCGCGCCAACACTCTCCGCCATCGCCAGCGCGGCGGAAATGTTGTCACTCGGATGCGCCGGCTCCTTCGACAGATAAGTGTCGTTGTAATCGAAATAGCGAATGCAGCATCCATTCGCGAACGCCGCCCAATCCGGCGGCGCTTTATGTTTCGTCCCGATGATTGTCGATCCTACCGTCGCCGAAAAATCGGATGCGACTTTTCGCGCGATCGCGCAGGGTTCTTCATTCCACGCACCCAACGCGCAGCCTAACGAATCGATCACGCGGCGCTTCACTTCGTGCACAACTTCGCGCGACAAATCCTCGAAGCGGAGCGAGCAGGCGTAATTGGCAAGTTGGTGCGCGAGCGTTGTGGTCATGGAAATTGACGCTGCAATGTGGCGATGAATCGGACGTGGGCAAGCGCATGCCGTTGTAGGGCGGGCGCTCCGCCTGCCATCTTTCGGCAACCGATGCGGTTGCCCTACAATTGAAAAACGCCCACACTTCTCCTGTGAGCGAGTTTCAATTCGGCGGCGAATTTGTCTGGCACCCGACACCGGATTTGATCGCGCAATCGAATCTGCAGCGCTTCATCGACAAGCACCAGCTCGGTTCCTACGACGAGCTGATGCGCCGCTCAACCAACGACATTGCATGGTTTTGGGACACGGTGTTGCGCGACCTCGATATTCAATTTTTCAGACCGTACTCGCAGATTGTCGATCTTAGTGAAGGCAAACCGTGGGCGCGCTGGTGCGTCGGCGGCGAAATGAACATCGTGCACAACATGCTCGATAAATACGCCGGCACCAAGATCGACAATCGCCTTGCCATCAAGTCGGAAATCGAAGAAGGCACCACCCGCACGCTCACTTATAAAGAGTTGCGCGAACAAGTGAACATGATGGCCGCGGCGTTGCGCCATCTTGGTCTTGGCAAAGGCGACGCCATCGGCGTGTTCATGCCGATGGTTTCGGAAATTGTCGTCGCCATGCTCGCCATCATTAAAATCGGCGGATTTTTTTTGCCGCTGTTTTCGGGATTCGGCGCATCCGCAATTGTCTCGCGTCTAAAAGACGGCGACGCCAAAGCACTTTTCACCGCCGATGGAACTTATCGGCGCGGAAAATTTTGTGCGATGAAACCGATTGCCGATGAAGTGGCCGCGCAGATTCCGACGCTGAAGCATCTGATCGTGCTGCAAAACGGATCTGTAGGGGAACCTGTTAGGTTCCCGTCCAAAACAAAACGGGAAGCTAACAGCTTCCCCTACAGAACGCATTTGTGGCGCGAACTCATCGACAAGATCGACAATCAATCTTCTGACGAATCGACCGAACGTACCGCCGCCGAAGACCCGATGATGATCATTTACACGTCGGGCACGACCGGTCGACCAAAGGGCGCGGTGCACACACATTGCGGCTTTCCTATCAAAGCCGCGCAAGACATGTGGCATGGTCTCGATCTTCACGCCGACGAAACGCTTTTCTGGATGACGGACATGGGCTGGATGATGGGCCCGTGGGAAGTTTTCGGAACGCTGCTGCTCGGCGCAACGATGATGCTCTACGACGGCGCGCCCGATTTTCCGGGACCGGATCGGGTTTGGAAATTGTGTGCGGATCACAAAGTCACTGCTCTTGGCGTTTCGCCGACGTTGATTCGCGCATTGCGGCGTCACGGCGATGAGATCGTCCATCGACATGATCTTTCGTCGCTGCGCAAGTTCGCGTCCACGGGTGAGCCGTGGAATCCCGACCCGTGGATGTGGCTGTTTCAAAATGTCGGCCGCGGAAAACTCCCGATCATCAATTATTCCGGCGGCACGGAAATCTCGGGCGGCATCGTGATGGGGAACGTCCTGACGCCGATGAAACCGTGCGCGTTTTCCGGTCCGCTGCCCGGAATGGCAGCGGACGTTGTCGATGAAAACGGAAAATCGGTGCGGGGAAAAGTCGGCGAGCTGGTTATTCGCGAACCGTGGATCGGAATGACGCGCGGCTTCTGGAAAGATCGACAACGTTACATCGAGAC
>DMCG01000231.1:0-672 GCA_003445855.1 Spartobacteria bacterium
CTATTTATGAGATGGCTTCTAAGAGTTCCTCAAACTCTACTGCTTGCTCAATCTCCGAAAAAGAAATGCTCCGAGCACGAGAAAGAGCACGTTCGGGAACCAAACCAGCAACTCCGGGTGAACGTGTGGATCGGAACGGAGCGTGTCGGCGATGATGACAAACAAGAAATAGGAGATGGCGACGATCAATCCCATGGCAAAGCCGATCGAAGTTTCGCGCCGGTGCGCGGTCACGCCCAGCGGCACGCCGATTAGCGCAAAAGCCATGCAAGAAAACGGAAAAGAAAAGCGTTTGTTGATTTCGGTGCGGCTGGCGCTGCGTTCCCGCGTATTGGCGCTCTTCAATTGATCGAGAAGTTGTTCGATCGACAAGGCGGAACGGCTCGGCCGTTTTTTTTGCCTCTCGTAAAGTTCCTCCAGGCTGATCGGCAACGTGCCTTCAGCCATGTTGATTCCATCGCGCATCTTCCGCAGGTCCAATGGGTCCTTTTCGTCGCGCTGTTGAAAACGCGCCTGGTAAAGGTGCATGAGGATTCGCTTGTTCGGCAGATCGGCCTCGAGCATGCCGGACCGCGCATAGGTCACTTTTAGCGGCAGCGACCTTTGGCCCATTTCGAAAACAATAATGTTCTCGAGCTTGTTTCCTTCTTTTTTGCCGACGTAAATTTTTCG
>DMCG01000231.1:937-4829 GCA_003445855.1 Spartobacteria bacterium
CTGCGCGGCCGGCGCCACCTGCACGTTGAGCCAAAGACAGATCGCGGTGCTGACGAGCGCGATCGCGGCAAGTGGAATGCAAACGCGCGAAATACTCACGCCGTTCGACCGCAGTGCAATCAATTCATTGTCCGCCGACATCCGGCCGAAGACGAGCAGGATCGCTGTCAGCAATCCCCACGGGATCGTAAAGATGAGCGAGAACGGCAGCACATAAGCGATGAAGCTAAGCAGGTATTCCAGCGGCACGTCGTGATTCACGAGCAACGGGAGCAGCTTGCGAAAAATGTTGCCGACCACCAGGACGAGGCTCAGCACCGCGATGGCAAAGAGCACATTCACGAGCAACTCGCGGCTGACAAACTTGTCAATCAGCTTCATTTTTCAAATCCGGTAAGACGCCACGGATGAACACAGATTAGCACAGATGGCTTGAAGACAAGGACTCACGTGATTCTTCATCCTTATCCGTGTTTATCTGTGGCTCTTCGCCTTTGCTTCTTCAGTAAGCTTGCTAAGATGATAGACGAGTGAATCGAGCGAACTGGGACGAGCGAGATGCACGTCGGGTCGGGATCACGACTTGGGAGGAGTGCGGTAGCGGTGATTTTCCGGGAGAAAAATCATGAAGATCGACATGTACGACGTCGCGATCATCGGTGGCGGACCGGCCGGCAGCACCGCCGCGGCGTTGCTCGCGCGCGCCGGGCGGCGCGTGATCGTTCTCGAGCGCGAGAAATTCCCGCGCTTTCACATCGGTGAATCGCTTCTGCCCTTCAGCATGAAGGCATTCACGCGACTCGGCCTGCACGAAAAATTCTTGCGCGCCGGATTCATGAAAAAATTCGGCGGCGAAATGTTCGGTTCCTGCTCCGAAACAGGAACTAAATTTTATTTCAAGGACGCGTACCGCTCGCAAACCGATCACGCCTATCAAGTGACGCGCGCCGATTTTGACAAAATGCTGCTCGATCACGCCGCGGAATGCGGCGCCGAAGTTCACGAAGAGACTTCGGTCGAGCGCGTGACGTTTTCGGATGAAGATGTCGATCTTTCCCTCGCTGCCAACGGTTCCTCACGAAACGTTCGCGCTCGCTACGTGATCGATGCGAGCGGGCGCAATTCCGTTCTCGGCAATCATTTTGGAATAAAAAAGACTTACGATCATCTGCAGAAGTTGTCGATCTTCGCGCATTACGACGGCGTTTGGCGTGCGGAGGGAATTGACGCCACGCTCACGCTTTTGATTCGCGGGATCGATCGCTGGTTTTGGGTGATTCCATTAACGACGGAGCGCACTAGCATCGGCGTGGTGCTCGACGGCCAAGTTTTTCGAAACTCAAAACTGGGCCCGGAAGATTTTTTAGAACAGGCGCTGGCAGAACAACCGATCATCGCCAAACGGATGACGAACGCACGGCGCGCGTCGAAAGTTCATGTCGCGACGGATTTTTCCTATCGCAGCACAAAACTTCATGGCGATCGCTGGCTGCTCGCGGGCGACGCCGCCGGTTTCATCGATCCGATTTTTAGCAGCGGTGTTTTTCTCGCCGTCTTCAGCGGCGAACAATGCGCCGACGCTTTAAATGAAGTTCTCGATCGTCCGCGCAAAGCGCGGCGACTTTTCCCGCGCTATGAGAGAGCGGTCAACCGCGCGATGGATATTTATCTGCGCTTCGTCAATGCCTGGTACACCAAGGAATTCATCGAAGTTTTTCTGGCGCCGCGCGACGTGTTCGGTCTTCCGCCGGCCGTGAACGCAGTGCTCGGCGGAAACATTGGCAATAGCTTTGCCATCCGCTGGCGAATGTGGGTCTTTTATTTTCTCGTCTGGTTGCAAAAGCATTACCCGATCGTTCCACGACTCACGCTTGTGCCGAAAAAAGAAAACGGGATTTCAACTGAAACAGCCGCGGCCATTTCATAAGCGTGGACGTTGACGCCCTTCGTTGTAGCTGCCGCCGTCTCTGGCGGCAGAGTTTAAGGACTGCCGTTGAGGACAGCGGCAGCTACAACCCGCTGCTCGGAATTTTAATGCGCGCACTCATCGTCGCGTTTCTGATTGTCGATTTAACGAGTTGCGCGACGACCTCCCGGCATCAATTCGCCGAACCAGCTGGCGACTGGCAGATCCGCAGTGGACAACTTCTCTATCGCAACGCGAGAACGACGCTCATCGGCGAAGTGCTTGTCCGCTATTCCAAAAATGGCGATTTCGAGTTGACGTTTTCGAAGGGGGCTGGCGTGACACTTTTGGCGCTGCGGCAAGACAGTTCCTTCGCCGAAATAAAAGGTCCGCTTGTGCGCGGTGGCTGGTTGGGTCAAGTCGAACAAGCGCCGCAACGATTGCGAGGCTGGCTCAATTTGCGTGAGAAATTGATTCGCGCGCAAGATCGACCAGCAGTGCGTTACGTCGCTGGCACGGAAACTTTTCTCTTCCGCTTTTGACCCGCGAGGGTTGAAACGCGACCGTCGCGGTCTCAGGTCAAAATATGCGGATCAGTGATTTCATTGCGCGGACCATCACGCGGCGACGTGCGCTCATTTGGTGCTCGGTCGTTGCGCTCGCCACTACTTGCGTCGCAATCCTTTTCACGCGGATGCGGCTCGATTCCGATGTGCTCAACATGCTGCCCGCCAGGTTCAGCTCCGTTGCCGGATTAAAAATTTACGATCGCGACTTTGAGCAGACCCGGGAGCTCACTTTCGCGCTCCTTTGCGATCCGGCCGATGTCGACAAGCTGGAAGAGTTCGCGCCGGCCTTCACAGAAAAATTGCGGCAACAACCCTGGTGCGCGCGCGTGCTAGCCGGTTCGCCGATGGAAACGCCGGACGGAATTCGCGATCTGCAATCCATCGCTGTGCCGTTGCTCTTGAATCTCGAACCGCAGGCGTTTGACGAGACGATGTCGATCTTGCAACCGCAAAAAATTCGCGATCGACTGCATCGTTTGCGCCAGCAAATCGAAGCCGGCTCGCCGCGCCCGGAGTTTGAGCTCGCGTTTGATCCGCTTGGCCTGATCGCGCCGGCGCTCAAACCTTTTGCCGAGGGCAATGCAATCGAAGAAGAGCAGCCGCTGACTTCGCCTGATCGCACGATGCGCATTTTTCTCGCGGTCACGAGTCAGCCGTCAATCAGCGCCTTCGAATGCCAGCGTTTGATGCGTCAGGTAAATCTGTTTCGCTCACAAGCGCGCGAAGGCTGGAACGGAGGTCCGTTGGAAATCCTCGTGACCGGGCGCGCCGCGTATGTCGCGGAAATTTCCCTGAGCATGCGTTACGACATCGTCGCGACGCTGCTTGGGTCGATCTTGCTCGTCAGCGTCATTTTTTTTGTTGGATTTCGTCGTTGGATTCCGCTGTTCGGAATGGGGTTTTCACTCCTGCTTTCATGTTTGGTGGCGCTGGCGCTAGGCCTTCTTCTTTTTGGCCAGCTAAGCATGGTGGCGATCGGGTTCTGCGCGATTCTGGTGGGCCTGGGCGTCGATTTTGCGATCCTTATCTTCGGACGTTATCAGCAAGCGCGCGGCGACGGAGAGTCGCATCGCGAGGCCATTGCCACGTCGGTCGCAAAACTTGGCCGCGCCGTTTTTTTTGGCGCGCTTACGACCGCCGTCGGTTTTCTGGCTCTGGTTCTGAGCGGTTCGATGGGTTTCTCGCAGCTCGGTGTGCTCATTGCCATCGGCATTTTCTTTGCCGGTCTTTTTATGTGCACGATTTTATTTCTCTTCGTTCGCGAACGGCAGACGCCGCTCAGCCGCGATTGGGTTTTCGAGATCGTAAAAAAATATGTGCGATGGAGCGTGCAGCGCCCAGCGCCCATGTTGATTTTTTCGAGCGCGATTTTGCTCCTGCTGAGCGCAATCGGTTTTTCACCCGTGCCTCCGCTTCA
>DMCG01000231.1:5164-9283 GCA_003445855.1 Spartobacteria bacterium
GAAGCCATCATGCACAAAATGCCGACGCGCTGGGAACCAGTCCTGGCGATCGTGCACGGACGCAATCCGCAAGAACTTCACGACAGCTGGCAAAAGATTGCCGCCCACTGGAGCAAGCTCCAGGCTACCGGCAAGATCAAAAGCTTTTCCACGCCCGCGGCGCTTTGTCTTTCGCCGAATTCGATGCAGAGGAATCGCGAACGTTTGAGCGCAATGAATTTTCCGGAGGTGCGCCAGACACTTGGGGAAACGCTCGATGCCGAAGGATTCAGCCGCGACTCATTTGCGCCGGCTTTCACGCTGCTCGACGATTTGCAACACATTGTCGATCTTAACGCGCCGCTGCCAAATTGGCGCAATCAATTGCCGAAATCGTCGAGCTGGTGGTTCCTGGTCGATCGCTATTTCGCGCGAAACCCGCTGCTCACCACCGGCTTTGTCACCACCAACCAACCGGTCGCCGCCCATGCGCAAGCGCAAAGCTTGGAACGCGACCTGCCCGTAACTGGGGTTCCAATGATTCTCACAGGCTGGAGTTATGCTCTTGCCGATTTGCTGCCCTGGTCGCGTCGACAGCTCCTCATCATCAGCGCTTTGATGGCGATCTTCGACGTCTCGCTGCTGGCAATTTTGTATCGCGATCTGCGGCTTTGGATCATTCAAGTCATCACGCTTGCGTTTGCGATCGGCGCGATGGTCGCTTCGATGAAACTGCTGCATCTCCATTTGAACTTGCTCAACGTGCTTTCCTTCCGTCTCGTCCTCGCGATCGGCGTTGACTACGGAATTTACGTTGTCCTGGTCTGGCAAAAGACGCGCGAACTCGAGCACGATATTGCTGGCGTGGTAAAGCCGGTCTTGCTCGCCGGGTTGACCGCGGTCTGCGGCTTCGGTTCATTGGGCCTCGCGCGCAACCCGTCCTTAAGTGGACTTGGCATCGCCTGCGCAATCGGCATCTTCTGGAGTTTGGTCGCGACGATTTTCTTTACCCTGCCGGCCATAGCGGCGGCTAAACCGAAAAGTTGGCGCGACGATAAGATCGACATCTCCTAAGATCGACAACGGAGCCGGCGGGAGCCGGGCGACGTAGACATTAGCCCTGAAAGGGTTGATGAGTCGGGAGACGAATCAATCAATTCATGCGCAAACTTTTTGGATTGGTAGGGCGCGATCTCCGAGCGCGCCGAAGAATCAGTCGGACGGCCCGGAGGTCCGTCCCTACCGCTATCGTATTCTATTTCGTGTTTACCGCGCTGGCCCACGCGGACCCGCTTTCGCCGGGGGATGTAAAAAATCTTCTTGCGCGCATCCGCGAGAAGCGCGCTGAAGCACCTCAAGCGCAAGCCGATTTCGAGGAAGAAAAGGTCGTTCATCTCCTGAACAAACCGATCACGAGCTCGGGCAAGGTTTGGTTTCAGGCGCCAAACAAATTCCGCCGCGAAGTCAAAGGCAATTCACCAAGTGTGACCGTGAGCGACGGCCACCAACTTTGGATTTACTATCCGAATTTCAAATCGGCTGAGCATTACTCGTTAGGCAAACGCTCGCCGCTCGACGCGGCGATTGCAACAATCAACACGGCGTTGAACCTCGAAAATGTCGAAAACACCTTTCAAATAACCGGAGCCAAGATCGACAATGGATACGATCTCGAACTGACGCCCCGTTCATCTTCGACGAAACGGATGTTTCAGATGTTCCGTTTGCGACTGAATAACGATCTCTTTGCCGAGCGCACGGAAATGTTGCAGCCGAATGGCGATCGCATCGTCACAACGTATTCCAATCAGACGCGCGCGCCCGTTGCTGGATCGACATTCGATTTTACGCCCCCGCCCGGCACCGAGATCACCACGCCGCTCGGACGTTGATTCGATTCTGGTGCCGTCGCCGACGCCTGCTCGCGAACGCTTTCGGAGTCCGCGGCGGCAATCCGACCTCGACTGAGTTCACGAATTTTGTTACGACTCGGCGGCGTGAAGCGGAGTTTTATTCTTGCATTTCTCGTTTGCGTTAGCGGGACACTGAGTGCCGAACCGCAGGATTCCGAAAACTCGGCCGCAATCACTTCGCACATTCCGCGCGAGCGCGTTCAGTCGCGTGTTATCGCGGAGGTGGGTTACAGCAAACGCCGGCAGCTGCTCGAAATCGAATTCGCGAACGGCGCCATTTATCGATATGTCGATGTTCCACTGTCGGTCTATCGCGATTTAATCTCAGCCGAATCGAAGGCGCGATACTACGACTCGAATATCAAGCGCAATTACCGCTCCGTGCGCGTCCGCCCGCGGGTAAAAGACGAATCTGCGCATTGAAATTTCCTGCGCGCTGGAAATTCAACGAGCTCAAGCAGCGTCTCGTCCTCACAAGGGAAGAAAAACGCGTCATTGCTTTCATTCTGGCGGCGTTTGTTCTCGGTTTGGCCGCGAAACATTATCGCGACACACACCCACAGCCCGCGCCGTACATCGACAAGAAACATCCGTACTCGCGCGAATATCGCCCTTCACCATCTCCGTCGCAGCCTGTGACACCAGCCCGAAAAAAAATGCGGAAGCCACGCAGCGGGACGCCGCCGCCCAATCCTAGCTCTTCCGGAAACGCGCCATGAGGGCGAGAATTTGCTCGCGGATGTCGAAGAGATCAGCGCGAAAGAAATCTAGCCGCTCGGGAGCGATCAGTTTTTTCTGTGCGACTTTTTCGGCAGCAGCGACGCTCTTGTGCAAATAATTGAGAGCGCGCTTTAACGCGGCGACGATGAAACCAGGTTCGTGCAAATCGTCCCCGTAAGCGAGGCTGTCAAGGGCGCCGGCAATTTTTGCGCCGGCGGTTTGAAATTGAAAAATCATTTCCCGCAGATCGCTGTGGCCGTTTTCTCCGAGCAAGCCGTGGTCGTCGCAGAAATGCCACATCGACATCGCGCTTTCGAACGCGCGTTTGGTCAACGGATGATGAATGTGCCCATGTTCGTCGCGAATCCAGTCAACGCCTTCGGTGAGCGGATTCGGAACGAGCGGCGGAATTTCAATCTCCTCGCGCGGCGGCAGCGCGCCACGCTCGTCAGCTTCGAGCGCTTCTTCGAGCCATTCCCAGCCCATTTCGCGCGCTACGATTTTTTCGCAATCGGGATGACCTTCGTATTTTTCAAGAAGCTCCATGTATTTGTCCGTGCGCGCGTCGGATTCGCGCATGAATTTCTCGTAGCCAAATTCATCGAGCGGTTTCTCGTCGTCGAAATCTCCCTCTCTCATATCGCGAGCTGATATTACAGCAAGAGATCTGCTAATCGATCTCTGGGGAGCACAGGCTGCCAGCCTGTCCGTCCTCGGCAGCTTGCCGAGACGCTTAAACCACCGCTGCGCGAGAGTGTTGCCGGCAAGCTGCCGGCAACTGCAGGCTAGCAGCCTGCGCTCCCCAGAGTTTCAAGCACCTTCTTTGCTGCGTTGTGTCCAGGAATGCCGCTGACCGCGCCACCGCGGTGCGCGCTTGAGCCGCAAAGAAACACATTCTCAAACTCCGTCTCGACGCCCCAGGTGCCGGCTTGTTCTTTGGTTTCGGCAAAAGGAAACGTGGGCGCGTCCTGGAAGATGTTGCCATGGTACATCCCGAGCGCGTCCTCGATGTCGACCGGGCTCTTGCTTTCGATGCAGAGATTGCCGCTGCGCGCGACAGCGAAACAATCTTCGAGCGGCTCTTCCAGCCACTGGTTCATGCTCTCGAGGAATTTCCGTTCAGCGTCACGCCGTACCGCTTCATTGTCTTTCGCGAACAAGCTCCACGGCGTATCGAGCCCGAAAAGCGTCATGGTGTGGAAACCTTGTGAGCGAAGTTCCGGCGCGAGAATGCTGTCATCAGTCAGCGTGTGACAATAGACTTCGCACGGCGTTTTGTCCGGCAAGCGCCCCTTTGATGCCTGCTCGTAGCTGACATTCATTTGCTCGTAGCCTTCGTCGCTGTGAAACGTTCCGCACCACGCCTCGGCCGCCGAATATTTTTTCGCCTTCAACTTCGGCAGCCGGCGCAGCAGCATGTTGATCTTGAACACGGACCCTTCATCCGTGGCATCCGGCTGATACGGACTGTTCGTAAACTTCGCGAGCACGTTCCGGCCAAAGTTTA
>DMCG01000231.1:9640-12830 GCA_003445855.1 Spartobacteria bacterium
GTTAACATTTCGGCGCCGCTCTTGCGGGCCGCCTGTTCTAACTCGCGCGCCACGGCGCCCATGCCGCCGACCGGCACTTTCCATTCGCCGGTCTTATTGCCGATGAGGTGATAAAGAAAACAACGGTTCTGCAACAGCGACGGATCGTGCGGATGCGTGAACACGCCGATCTTCGCGTCGGTCAAAACGAGTCCGCGTACCAAATCGTTTTGCAAATAACGTTCGATTGCGCGCCCGAGCGGTTCTTCCGCCAAACTGCGCCACGCTTCGCGGGAAACATCATCGACGTCGAACTGGCGCCGGAACTCTTCTCTCGGCACGAGCGGCTCGAGCATTGTGTCCCAAACATGTTCGGCGAAGACACGCGACAGATTGTAAAACTTTTTCATCTGCTCGTGCTCCGTATCGCTTCCGGTAAGATCGACAATCGACTGCCGGCTCTTCTCTTCCGAGACGTTGCTCAAAAGCAAACCGTCATGCCGCCCATCTTTCACGTAAGGTGTGAACGAACCGGTCGCGCGCCTGCGCAGCTCCAAGTTCAGGCCAAGATCGCGAATGATTTTTTCCGGGAACAAACTGACGAGATACGAATAGCGAGAAAGTCGCGCGTCATAATCTGGGAACACTTTTTGTGAAGTCGTCGCGCCGCCGATGTAATCGTTCTTCTCCAGTAGCAGGACACTCAACCCCGCGCGGCCTAAGTACGTCGCGGTAACGAGCCCATTATGTCCCGCACCTAAAATAACGACATCGTATCGAGACTTCATTCAACGTTTTGATCTTAAATCTTAATTGAAACTCACTCGTTGCCCGCACTCGCTCGCTGCTACCCTCGCAGTTTTACCTTCTATGTCGCTCATCCCATTCGCTCCATTCTCACTTCTGACTTCCCTGCGTCCACGGCGTATTGAGGTTTCATTTTAAGTTTGCCCGTTAGATTGGCACTTTCACCTGAAGCTGCCACCGGAATCCATACGCAACTCCAGATCTTAATATGATAAGATGAAGCCGGTGTAGTTGCGCCGCGCCTCACCCAGGGCAACACTTCGCGCTTCCTGATGCTTACCGTTTCTCAACTCAGTAAATCTTTCGGCGGCCGAATGCTGTTTGAAGACGTCTCGCTTCAGGTCAACCGCGGCGATCGGATCGGACTGGTTGGCCCAAACGGCGCGGGCAAATCGACTTTGTTTTCCCTCCTGGTCGGCGATGTCTCGCCCGATAGCGGAGCGATCGCCGTCGAAAAGAACGCGACGATAGGATTTCTTCCGCAGGAGACCGCCGCAGCCGGAGACGAAACCGTCCTCGAACTTGCCCTCGCTATTTCGCCGGAGCTTGTGCACGCGCAGAAAGTGATCAAACGACACGAATCCGGTGATGGCTCGGACGGCGCGGCATATCACAATGCACTCCACGTTTTTGACGAGCACGGAGGCTGGGAGCTTGAGCCCAAAGCAAAACGCGTCCTCGCCGGACTCGCTTTTCGCGAGAGCGATTTCGATCGCCCGGCGCGCGTCTTGAGTGGCGGCTGGATCATGCGCGCTCATCTCGCGCGCCTCCTCGTGATGGAACCCGACCTCCTTCTTCTCGACGAACCGACGAACCACCTCGATCTCGAATCGCTTCAATGGTTTCAGGAATATCTGAGATGTTACCCGGGCGCGATTGTCATGATCTCGCACGATCGCGAGTTCCTGAACCAGCTTGTCGGCAGTATCGTCGAGATCGCGCACTCGAAACTCATCCGTTATCGCGGCGACTGGGACAGCTACGTCGAACAGAAAGCCGCGCGCGAAGAACAACAGCTCTCCGCTTACAAAAATCAGCAGAAAGAGATCGCCTCGCTCCAGTTGTTCGCAGATCGATTTCGCGCCAAGGCAAGTAAAGCATCACAAGCGCAGAGCAAGCTGAAACAAATCGATCGGATGGAAAAAATCGCGGCGCCGGTCGCGCGTGGAAAGACAATCAAGTTTCATTTTCCGCAGCCTGTTCGCAGCGGTCTCCGTGTTATTACGCTTAAAGATGTCGATCATGCCTACGGCGATCTCGTCGTTTATCGCGGAATGCAGTTTCATGCCGAACGCGGGCAACGCACCGTGCTTGTCGGCCCGAACGGCGCCGGGAAATCGACGCTTCTAAAACTACTCGCCGGTGTGCTGCCCGTGCAGCACGGAACGCGCGAGCTCGGTCATAATGCTCGCGCCGGCTATTTTTCACAGAACAGGATCGACGTGCTCAATCCGAAGCACACAGTTTTGGAAAGCGCGCTGGACGCGCCGAAACCTGTTCCCGAACAAACTGCGCGCACGGTTTTAGGCTCTTTTCTATTTCGCGGCGACGATGTCTTTAAATCGGTGGCGGTCTTGAGCGGCGGCGAAAAATCGAGATTAGCGCTGGTCAAATTGCTGCTCGATCCGCCGAACCTGTTGCTCATGGATGAGCCGACGACGCATCTCGATGTTGGCTCGATCGATGCCCTCATCGGCGCGCTCAAGCAATATCACGGGACGCTCATCTTCATCAGCCACGACGTTCATTTCATCCGCGCCATCGCCACCAGCGTCCTCCACATCACCGCCGGTCGACTCACTCCTTATCCCGGCGACTACGATTACTATTTGGACAAATCAAAAGCGACTTCGGCCCGGACCGCGCTCACCGCCGGCCAACGCTTGCAAGATCGACAATCGAACGGTTCCAAGACTTCGGCGCCACGTGCTCCTGGTTTGCGCGAGCAGAAAGCGCAAAAACGTTTGGAAGCGGAGGCGCGCAATGCGATCGCCAAAGCGAAGCGTGAAAAAGAAAAGCGCGTGCACGAACTCGAAATGAAGATCGCCGCGTTGGAAGGACAACAAAAAGAACTGGCGGCAGCACTGGAAGATCCGGCCGCTTACGAACCGGGCGGCCGCGCCATCGCCATCAATCGCGACCTCTCCACCGTCGCCGACAATCTTGCGCGTCTGACCGCGGAATGGGAAAGCGTCACCGCTTCAGCGACCGTCCACTCCTGAGCGGTCGGCAACTAATTCCTCTTAAAGTCGCGGGTGACTTCCTGCGGCAACAATGACGCAGCGCCGTGATGCGATGCATCGGTACTTTCCAAGCAAAGCGGCTTGGATGAAGGTGCTGCCGGGAGACAAGCAGTTTGAACCCGAAGAATTTCTTCGCCGAACTAAAGCGGCGCAATGTTTAC
>DMCG01000231.1:13131-14244 GCA_003445855.1 Spartobacteria bacterium
CAGGTCTTTCCCTTTTTCGAAATTCCGAATTGGGCGGTGCGACTCATCGTGCTTTTGATCGTGGTGGGATTTCCGGTCGCGCTCGTGATCGCGTGGGCGTTTGAACTGACGCCCGAGGGATTGAAACGCACGGAAGCCTCCACAGCCCTGTATTGATCACTTCAGTTCATTTCATGTAGCGGAGAAGCTGGCTCAATTTGCAGCAGCATTTGCGCCCTTCATCGTTGCAAGATCGACAATGTCGATTCCGGCCGAAATGTTCGGTGAAGCTGGGTTGGGGTCCCGCTTATCGTTTGTGTAGCGGCGGTCTGTGACCGTCGAAGGTGGATCGCGATCTCCGAGCGCGATGTTAAATCCTCCGCCGGCGGCAAACTAATCTCTCAAACTATCGGTAAACCTCGCGACGATGTCCGATCGCAATCAAGTAAAGAATGTTCCGCGCCCGGTCAAAACTCGTAGATAATTCGATAATCGCCGGCGCGCAGCCGGTACTCGCTCCTGCCTTTCAGTCGTCGATGTGGAAAGTCGGCCAGATGCGAGCCCAAGTCCCGAATCTTCGCTTCCACGAGCTCGCGAATACGCGGCGGAAGTTTCAGAAAAACTGAATCAAACTCGCGCGAATAAATCTCCGTCGCCTGACTCACGCCTCGTTAGGCTGACGAGTGCGCACGCGGCCCTGGGCGATATCACGTTTCCCCTGCTCGATTTTTGTTTTGAACTCTTCGGTAAGTTCCAGCTGATCCTCGAGGTAATCCTCGATCCAATTGCGCAGGCGCTCGATTTCGGTCCGCGGAAGCGTGCGTATAGCCTGCTCGATCTCTTGTACGTTACCGCTCATTTGCAGGACGAGTATCGCAGGATTGTCTGGATTTGCCAATGCCTGCGAGGGCGCCGACATCTCTACACGCAAGAGCGCATAGGCTCCTCTAGTGCCCGTAACTGATGACGCGGGAAACTTTCCACGATTCACCATCTTTCCGCCAGACCATGGCGAACTTGAATCTCCCGCAATCCCTTTGCCTTTTTCCTTATGGCAGAAAACATGTTCGCCGATCTCGCACCGAAGTAGCATTCGAAGCTTGCAGCTGGAAGTTGGCCGCTCTGACCTCTGAC
>DMCG01000231.1:14550-15724 GCA_003445855.1 Spartobacteria bacterium
TTCTACTTTCTACTTTAGCCTTCTACTTCGCCTCGATCGCTTGGATCAAGCTCACCGGCCTTGGGCTTGCGCAACGTATTGCCGCACCTGATCGGCATTCGCGCCGCGCACCGTCCCAACGAGTTGCCCGCTGCGGCCGTAAATCTCAACGCGCGGAATGGAAGTGAGTTGTACTGCTTCGCCACGGCCGAACCCCTATCGACGATGTCTACTGCGCGCAGTGCGATTTCAGGATCCGATTTGGCCAGCTGCTCAAACGCGAAAGGATTGCGCCTTTTATCGCCGGGGGGTAAATTCTTCCCGTTACCTTAGACCCTCAAAAACAAGTTATTCGAGTTATGAAAACGATTGCTTCCCGCTCACGTATTCCGACCCAAACCCGCAAAGCATCACGCGCTCGCAACGGCAACGGCCACGTTTCCAGCAGCACTGAAACCAAAATCAGCCCGCGCGTTGCCGCGTGGCTCAAAAAATCAAAACAGAATCTCATCGGCGGCAAATGGGCACCCGCCGCATCCGGAAAACTGTTCGATGTGTTTAATCCCGCCGATGCGTCGGTCATTGCCCGCGTTCCCGCCAGCGGCAAAGAAGACATCAATCGGGCGGTGAGCGCGGCGCGGCGCGCGTTCGAGTCCGGCCCGTGGCGTCGCCTGACGCCGAGCGAACGCGGCAAACTCGTTTGGAAAGTCGGCGATCTCATTCTCGAAAACGCGGACGAACTTGCTGAACTCGAATCGCTCGACAACGGCAAGCCCCGCACTGTCGCTCGCGTCGCGGACGTTCCACTTGCGGCGGACATATTTCACTACATGGCTGGCTGGGCGACGAAGATTGAAGGCAACACCATTCCCATCAGCGTGCCCTACGCGCCCGGCAGCCAATTTCACGCGTTCACGTTGCGCGAGCCGGTCGGCGTCGTTGGCCAAATCATTCCGTGGAATTTTCCGCTGCTCATGGCCGCATGGAAACTCGCGCCGGCGCTCGCAACTGGAAATTGCGTCGTCCTCAAACCCGCCGAACAAACGCCGCTCACTGCGCTTCGCCTCGGCGAAATTTTTCTCGACGCTGGAATTCCTGAAGGCGTCGTCAACATCGTCACCGGGCTCGGCGAAACTGCGGGTGCAGCTCTGGCCGCTCACGACGGCGTGGACAAAATCGCGTTCACCGGCTCGAC